>JBDTEH010000012.1:0-36144 GCA_039922635.1 Kofleriaceae bacterium
GCAATGCCCCGTGCGTGACCTCGGAGATCCGCGAGGGCAGCGTCGCGAGCGGTACCGTGACGTTGCTCTGGTCGGTGATCTGGACACCGGTGAGCTGCCAGGTCTCGGCCTCGGCAGTCTCGGGGAAGATCCACAGGTCTGCGTTGGCTTCGGCGATCCAGCGCTCCCCGAGCCACCGCACGCCCGTGCGCACGGTGATCGGCTGCGCGAGCTCGAGCGTCGCGGCTGGCGTCGCGGTCTGTGCGCGCACGCCCGCGCCGGCGGCGAGCGCGGCGACATCACCGGCGACGTGCGCGGTCGCCTCCCAGCCGATCGAGGCCGCGAGCTCGAGGTGGCTCTCGACCGGTGCGACCAGGACGCCGGCCACCGCACTCGGCGACAGCGAGTCCTCCGCGTTGATCGCGATCTCGACATCGTGCTCGGGATCTTCGATCACGTCGCGGCCGACGAAGCCCGCCCAGATCGCGCGGCGTTCGTCGACGCTGACGCGCGAACCGGCGATCGACACGCCCACCGCGAGCCAATCGCCGAACCTGCGCGCGACCCCGAGCGTGACGGTGTCTCGCCGCACACTGCCGGCCAGCCCCGTGTAGCGATACTCGAACGCGTTGCCGTAGTGCGCCGGATCGAGCGAGCCCGGCTCGCGCAACTCGCGCGCCGATACGGCGCTCGTCATCGCTGCTGCGCCGAGGATCCACGACCCCCATGCGCCTTCGGCGGCGATCGCGGGCATCGTGCTCGAGCCGGATTGATCGCGTGCGACCGGGGCCCCCGCGGCGTGCAACCACTCGACCGAGTCGTCGACGAACGCGACGCCGAGCTGCACGCGCGTCGAATCGCGACGTGCGAGCACGGCCGGATCGAGCAGGAGGGCGCCGCCGCCGTCATCCGAGACCGTCCCGACGCCGGCGCGGCCGATCGCCCGAGGTGAACCACCCGCGATCACGAGCCCATCCGCCCGCGCGTCTCCCCACCACACCGAGGCGGCTGCGGCGAACAGCACCGAGATCGTCGCACGGCGGGGCATCAAGCTCGGGAACAGTAGCGCGTCGCTGTTGCGGAGTGGTTCTCCGGGGAAGGGACTGCGTGGCCCCGGTCCTTGACGTGCGGAGCCGGCGAGCTCCGGAGATGTTAGGCTGATCGGATGTCGCGTGGGCTCGTCGGCGGTCTCGCGCTCGCGATCTGTCTGATCGCGTGTGGCGACAAGCGCGAAGCGCATCGCGCTCCACCGGCTCCATCGGCTCCATCGGCTCCATCGGGGGGCGTAGATCCGCTCGCGACGCTGCGGCTCCCGGATGTCCCGATCGACTGGACGAGACCGATCGCGAAGCACCCGCGTGACCTCTCGGGCTACGCCGGCTCGGCCGCGTGCAAGCCGTGCCACGAGAAAGAGTACGCGAGCTACCAGCGCCACTCGATGGCGCGCACCGGCATGCGGCCGATCGGGACGGTCGACCAGGCGTGGATCGGCAAGATCTTCGATGCGGCGAACCCGGTCACGCACACGCGTAGCGGCTTCCGCTACACGCCGGTGCGCCACGGCACGCACTATGCCGTGACCGAGACCTTGCTCGATGCGAACGGTGGCGCGATCGCATCGTGGGACGAACCGATCTCGCACGTGTTCAGCGCCGGCAGCTACGGGCTCGCGTTCTACTCGGAGCGCGGCGGCCGCTTGATCCACCTACCGATCGACTACTACGCGAAGGCCGCGCGGTGGGATCTCGATCCGATGGCGTTCGGCGGTAACCCGAGGATCGGGGTCCAGCTCGATACGTACTGCATCTCGTGCCACAGCGACGAGCCCGCGCAGCGGTTCGTCGACCCGCTCCCGCCGGGGATCGGATGCGAGCGCTGCCACGGGCCGAGCAAGCAGCACGTGACCTCGCTCGCGGCCGAGGACACGTACGGGCCAAAACGGCACCCGAGCGCGCGCCGTCAGATCGAGCTGTGCGCGCAGTGCCATCAATCGACGTTCCCCGTGTTGCGCCCCGGGCACGATCACTTCGACTATCGCCCGGGCGAACTGCTCGACGCGATCCGCGTCAACTTCCTCGCCGATCCGGCCGAGCAGGATCGCGTGAAGCTGCTCGATCACGCGGAGCGACTCGTGCGGAGCGCGTGCTGGCTCGGCGCGCGCGACAAGCTGACGTGCACGACCTGCCACGATCCGCATACCAGCTCGCTCGAGAAGGACCCGGCGTGGTGGGACGGCAAGTGCATGCAGTGTCACGCCCGCACCGCCTGCACCGACACCCAGGCGCATCGCGACGCCGCCGGCGATCACTGCACGCCGTGTCACATGCGCTCGGGCACGACGTCGAACGTGCCGCTCGTCGCGGTCACCGATCACTGGATCCAGAAGCGGCCGCCCCCGATCGAGCCCGGTCCATCGCAACCGCCGCGCTCGCTCGTCGCGTGGTCGGTCCACGTCGGCGAACCAGTTCCCGACGGTGGCGCCCCGGCGGTCGCCGATGCGGACGCGGGGCTCATCGACGAGGCCACCCGGCGCGCGATCACCGCGCTCGCGAAGCAACCGACCGCGCAGCTCTACGATCTCGTGGCGAACGGCTACCTCGCGCGCCACCACATGCGCGATGCCGGGCTCGCCTATCGTGCCGCGCTCCACCTCGATCCCGACGACACCGGCGCGCTGTTCGGCTATGCGCGGGTGATGCTCGACGCGCATCAACCGGCCGAGGCGCACCACGCGTTCGAGCGCATGCTAGCGCTCGATCCCGACGACGTGGCCGCGCTCGAGACGCTCGGGATCGAGCGCTATCGCAGCGGCGACCGCGCGAAAGCGATCGAGCTGTTCCGGCGCGCGGCGAACACCGGGCGTGCGAGCGCCATCGCCTACGTCGGCCTCGCGCTCGACGCGCGCGGCGACGCGAAGCAAGAGCTCGCGTGGTTGGAGCTCGCGTGGCGCGCCGAGCCTCGCGATCGCTGGATCCTCGACGAGCTCGACGCGGTCGTCGCGACGCTCGGCGATCCGAAATTGAGCGTTGAAACCTCTCGCCGCCGTGCCGCGATCACCGGTGTCGCAGAAAGCCCCGGGAGTGCATGGATTCCGAGTCGGAACCACGGTCAGTAAACGTGGGTCACGGTGTGTCCGCGGTGAAGGACCTCACAAATATTACGTCGCCACATCGCGTCAAGTAGCTGAAGTCTCGACCAACCTACCAAAAGATTGTGGTTGCGCCTACACGATCGACTTTGGCAGCGTCGATCGTGGGGATTCGATCGGGTAGCAGTTCGACCTCACCACACTTCAGCTTGGGGGCCACGATGATGAAGCTGTCCTTACTGCTCTTGCCGTTGATGTGCACAGTTGGTTGCACTTCGAGTGTAGATGTCCGCACACCTATCGAGGACCTGAAGCCGGGCCTCAACATGCTCGACACGGCCGATTCGTCGTGGGGTATCACCGCCGCCTACGTCGAGGACGCGCACGTCGTGTACCTCGAGCAACGCGTCGGCGCGATGAAGCCGCAGGCGTATCGCGACGAAGCTCCGGACGAGCCCACCAACGAGATCGACATGCGGTTTGTCGATGGCAACGGCAAGACGTTCTTCGTGCAGCGCGGCGGTGACAGCTACGTCGATCCGACGTGGGGGCAGGACATCAACGACTCGCTCGCCCACCCCGCCCCGGATGCCGATCGGATCCGCGACTTCGGGCTGGCGAAGAAGGCGGCCGGTGCGTTCGCGCAGGTCGCGACGACGACCGAGCTCGCGCCGTTCGCGTTCCACGCGGCGCAATTCGCGGCGCGCCCGATCCCGACCGAGGATCCGACGATGACGGCGAAGGTCGCCCAGATCGAAGCCTCGCGCCCGACCGAGACCGCCTATGGCAACTACGGCTTCGGGGGATCGTGGTGGTTCGAAGGTGACCTCTACGACAAGGACACCAGCTGCGTGTTCTGGTATTGCCCGGCCAAGCACTCCAGCGTCGCCTTGTTCGCGTACCAGACGACGTGGCAGCTCGCGGTCATCGCGTGCAACCACGGCACCTGCGCGGGCGACAGCAAGATGCACTACGAGTGCTACTCGAACTCGGGCGTATGGCGGGACAACGTCGTGATCTCGGCCGAGTCGAACGGCAACACCTCGATCGGCGGCGGCTGTCTCACCAGCTACAGCTGGGACAGCGGCGGCTACAACCACCTGTGCAACGACGACTCGGCCTACGAGCTGTGGCAGATCAAGAACGGTGGCCCAGGTGGTGGCTCGCTCGACACCAACGGCGACGGCTACAACTTCGTGTACACCGGTCCGGGTACGGGCGGTAACGGCAGCTGGGTCAACTACGCGTGCACGTGCGCGTACAACAACAGCTGCAATAACGACTGGTCGCGCCCGATCTGCCCGTAAGCTAGCGGCATGACCAAGAAGCTCGCCATCATCGCGAGCCTCGCGATCGTCGCGGCCGTGATCATCGTGATGGTGGTGCGCAAGCAGGGCCGAGCGCACCATCACCACGATACCCGGAGCTCGGCCGTCGAGGCCGTCGGCATCGACCAGGCAGATACGTCGGTGTCGATGACCGCGATGCTGAACGCCCCCGACCAGGCCACCCCCTGCCTGACCGCGTATGGCGCGATCGACGCCGAACGCGCGGCGATGAAGCTGCGCGGCGGCAAGTCGTTGTTCACGTGGGTCGCGCCGAAGGACGCGTTCCTCGCGGCGTGCCAGGCGCTCCCACTGGCCCAGCAGCAGTGCATGGCGCCGCGCTACCGCCGCGATCACGCCGCGGACTGCCTGCAGCAGCGGCCCAAGCCCGATCAACTCAAGCAGCTCTACGTCGGCGCACCCATCGTCGAACCCGACTACGGACGCTAGCGAGCTGCCGGAGCTGGCGGAGCTGAGCGTCGTCGAGTGCGAGCAGCGGCACGCTCGCGAAGATGAAGTAGAACAGCGGCGGGACCTCGAGCATCGCGATGATGCCGAGGAAGAACAGCTCGTACACGACGAGCGCGTAGGGCCGCGTGCGGCGGATCAGGAGCAAGATCGGCGTGCCGAGCTCGACCGCGAGCGTGCTCCAGGTCAACAGCGTCGACACCACCGGTCCGTGGAGGATCGGCAGGGCGGCGACCCAGTCGCGCACCATGAAGCCGTGGGGGTACGACAGGACGATGCCCATCTCGTTCGACCACGGCCAGCCCGCGAGCAGCTTCTCGACGCCGGAGAACCACACCGCCAGCAGGATCTGGAACAGGATCAGGCTGCCCAGCAGGCTCGGCTCGCGCTCGCCGGAGGCGCGCGGAGCGTAGGCGTTCGCGCCGCCACCGCAGATCATCCACAACATCAAGATCGCCCACGCCGGGACCAGCGCGAGGGTCTGGAGGTGGATGCTGTTGAAGCTCGCGAACGCGTAGCAGCCGAGGCCTCCGACGACCGCGGCGATCCGCGGCCGCACGCCGACGATCGCGGCGACCAGCGCGAGCAACGTGACGATCGCGAGGCCGCGGACCAGCGCCGGCGGCGTGTGCGACAGGTGGGCGAACAGCCAGTGGTTCCACGCGTCGGTGCGGACCGCGCCGCGGCCGTAGCCGACGTCGAGCCAGATCAGCGACGGCGCGAAGTGCAACAGCAGGCCGGTGAAGACCGCGATCCGCACGATCGCGATCGGCCGCGGATCGCGCGTGCCCTCGAACGGCGCGAACAGCCTAGCGGCGCCCACCGCACACCTCCGTCGTCGCCATCGCGGGATGTTCGCGATCGACGTCGACTTGATAGCCGTCGATGAAGATCGTGATCTGATCGTCGCGCGAGGTCAGCGCGCGATTGCACAGGTCGCGCAGGTAGGTCCCCGAGAACATCGCGTCGAGCGCGACGCGCGCGCGCTTGTAGCCGAACGCCGGGCGCGGATCGAGGTCCGCGAGGTCGTGGCGCTCGCCATCGGCGCGCGCGAACGTGTAGACCGGTACGCGCCGGGGGTTCGCGTTGAACATCACGTAGCCGTACCGGAGCTCGGGCAAGCCGAGATCGATGGTGTGACCGACCACTCGCTCCGCGACGGTATGCGCGAGCGCGCCCGCGACCGCGAGCACGATCCACGCGACGACGAACGCGCGGCGCAGCATCACGGGTCGAGCGTCTCCAGCGCGTGGATGAACCCCGGCGCGATCGTCGGGTTCGTGCGCGCGGCCTCGAGCAGGCCGTGCTCGTGCGTACGCACGTAGATCTCGTCGGCGGCGAGCGCGGCGTGGAGCTCGGCGACCGCCTCGGCGGTGCGGTCGCGCTGGGCCAGCATGAACGCGAGGTTCATGTGATCCGAAGCGCGCGGGTTCGGCACGGCGCGCTGCGCGACGATCGCCGCGTCGAGATCACCGAGCTCGGCGAGGGTCTGCACGACCCGCCGCCCGGCGCGGAGGTCGCTCGGAGCGAGCGCGGCGGCGTGCTGCCACGCCGCGACCGCGGCGCGGCCCTCGAGGCGGTTGCCGAGCTCGAACCACGCGCGTGCGTCGCCCGGGTTCTGCTCGGTCGCGCGGGTGAACGCGGCGCGTGCGGTCGCCGGGTCGGTCGCCGCGAGGCCGCGGTAGAAGTCGGCCTCGCCGGCGAACGATTGCGAGGTCTCCCAGGTCGGCAGGTTCGTCACGACGATGCCCGCCACGAGCGCGGCGAGCGCGATGGCGCGCGCGCGGTGCGGCCAGGTCGCGATCCGGACCGCGCCGGCCGCGGCGAACAACGCGAACAACGGCAGCGCGGGCGCGCGATGGCGCGACGACACGAAGAACACGATCGTGGTGACCGCGAGCGTCGCGAGGAGCGCGAGCGGCGCGGCGAGCCGGCGCCGATCGCGCCACAGCGCGACGATCCCGAGCAGCGCGAGCGGCACCAGCAGCGCGTCGGGGAACGCGAACGGCCGCGGCCACACCAGCGCCGCGAGCACACCGCTGCGCGCGGCGTAGATGTCGGTGTCGCGCGGGATCTCCGCCCCGTGGACGAACAGGTAGGACTTTTTTGCGAGCAGGCCCGCCTCGGCGAGGGGATGCGCGGTCACGAACCCGAGCGCGCGGTCCCTGAAGTACGCCGAGGCGGCGCCGGGTTGCGCGATGCCGTGGCGGTTCGGTTCGGTGGTCAGCAGCTCCCAGTCGCGTCCCGGCCGCATCGCCATCGTGTGGTCGTAGTCGGCGTTGTTGCCGAGATAGAGGTTGAGCCCGCCGTTCGCCGAGACCAGCACGAGCTCGCCGGTCTGGTGGTTGTGACAGGTCACCGGCACGATCGGCAGCGCGACGCCCGCGACGAGCGCCGCGATCGCGAGCGGCCGGCGCACGAGGATCGCCGCGACGATCACGAAGGGCAGGATCGTCGGCGAGAACACCGCCGAGATCCCGAGCGCGAGCCCGGTGGCGAACGCCGCGAGCGGCCGGCCGTGCTCGGCCGCTCGCAACAACAGCCACAGCGCGAGCAGGTCCCAGAACACGATCCAGGTCGTGGGTAACAGCTCGTAGCACTCGAACACGAGCACGCCGTGGACCGCGGTGATCGCCGCCGCGACCAGGCCGGTCCGCGGATCGAACAGCCGGCGTCCGATCAGGAAGACCAGGCCGCAGCTCGCGACCGAGATCAAGATCTGAACGAGGCGCGCGGCGACCAGGTCGTTCGTGACCTCGAACGTCGCCGCGAGCGTAAAGATGATGCCCGGCGGCTGCCAGTACGGGCGCGGATCGGCGTGGCCTTCGACCAGCGCATGCGCGGCCTTGACGTAGCGGTCCTCGTCGAGCGCCGGGTGATCGAACAGGACGTCGCCGCGCTGCGCGACCATGTAACCGAGGCGCAACGCGAACGCGACCACCAGGATCGCGCCCAGGATCAGCCGCATCCGCCGCGTCACCGAGGCGTGCTCCGGCGCTCCGAGCTCGCTCGGCGGGTCATCTTGCCAAGTGTATCGCGTATACTGGCTCGACGAAGAGAGCGCCCTTTGCAGTCGCCGCGGTCCTGGTCGGCGGCTTCGTCGCGATGCAGGTGATCCGCGGCGGCGAGCCGCTCGGGCTCGATCAGGGGCTGTTTGCCTGTTTCGGGCGCTGGCTGCGCGACGGCTGGCTGCCGTACCGCGATCTGTTCGATAGCAAGCCCCCGCTGCACCTCTACACCTGGGTGCTCGCGTGGGCCGGCGGCTCGACCAGCTCGGCGTGGCTGTTCGAGGCCTGCTGGCTGGCCGCGACCTGCACGCTCGCGTTCGCGGTCGCGCGCCGGTGGTGGGGCACGTGGGGCGGGCTGACCGCGGCCGCGCTGATCTTCGTCGGGCTGTGGTCGCCGGGCTTCGGCGGCTACTGGTCGCGGCTGCAGGCCGAGGAGCTGCTCGTGTTGCCCGAGCTCGCCGCCGCGTGGTTCGCGATCACCGCGCTCCGCGACGACCGGCCGCGCGCGGCGATCGCCTGCGGTGCGTGCGTCGGGCTGGTCGGGCTCTACAAGGTGCCGGCGCTCGCGGTCGGCGGGGCCTGGCTCGCGCTGTGGCTCGCGGGCCTGCCACGCCGCGCGGCGCTGCGCCGGATCGGGTTCGCGGCGATCGGCGGGCTCGTGCCGTGGCTGGTCGCGAGCGCGTGGTTCGCGGCGCACGGCGCGTTCGGCGTGTTCGTCGACAGCGTGTTCGTGTACCAGCGCCACTGGATCGCGATGATCGATCCGCCGTGGACCGACGTCGTCCATCAGTTCCTGGCGACCGCCGAGCACGAGCTCGCGCCGTTCCTGGTCGCGGCGGTCGCCGGCATCGCGCTCGCGTGGCGCGACCAGCGCGCGCGCGCGATCTGCCTGATCGCGTGGATCGGGCTCGCCGCGCTCGCGATCGTGCTGCAACGCCAGCTCGCCGGCTATCACTTCCTGTTGCTCGTGCCCGGCCTGGCGTTCGCCGCCGCCGCCGGGATCACCGGGCTCGCCGCGAAGCGCACGCCGGTCGCGCTCGCGATCCTCGCGGCGATCGCGCTGTTGTTCGCGCGCACCGGCGTCGACTGGGCACGCGCGTACGGCGGCGATGGCGACTACGCGCATGCCGGATTCTCGCCGGATGCGCAACGCGAGGTCGCTGCGTACGTCAACGCGCACTCGCGACCGGGCGACGGCCTGCTGGTGTGGGCGCTCGCACCCGGGATCTACGCGCTCGCGGACCGCCACCCCGTGACGCGCTTCCCGTTTCACCGCCTGCTCCTCACCGATGCGCGGCTCGCCCGCGAGGTCCCCGGCCGCGATGCCCGCCGCGCCGAGCTGCTCGCGCGGATCGCCACCGATCCGCCCGCGTTCGTCGTGCTCGGCAATCACGACGCCAACCCGTTCGAGCCCGACTCGGTGACGAGCCTGCTCGGCTTTCGCGAGCTCGCTACGATCGTCCAGCGCGACTACCACGAGGTCGCGCGGTTCGACCGCTTCGTCGTGCTCGGCCGCAACCCAACCCCCACGCCGCCAGCACGATGACGCCCCCGACCGGCGCACCGCCACCGGTCGCGCAGCCGGCGCAGCCCGCCGGCTCGACGAAGCAGTCGAGCTCGAGCCCGGTGCCGCTGCACGCGTAGCCCGCGGGGCACGCCGCCGCGTCGTTCAAGCAGCTGCGCGTGCAGACCGCCTGGCGGCACAGCCCCGTCGTGCACGCCGCATCGGCCGTACACGGCGATCCCAACGCACCGGGCGAGGGCTCGGGGTAGCGGCAGCCGTCCGCGGCGCACGTCATGCTCGCCGGGCAATCGGCGTCGTGCGTGCACGGCTGCGAGCAGAAGTAGAGCTCCGGGTCGTCGTTCGTGACCAGGCACGCGCCGTTCGCGCACTCGCCGTCGTAGAGGCAGGCCGCCCCCGTCGCCGCGGTGCCCGCCGCCGTCGCCGCGAGGTACGGCATCACGAAGTCCTGCTGCGCGACATCGATGCGCGCGTAGACCGCGTGGTCGCTGCAACCGAGATCGCCGCGGCTCGCGACCGCGACGATCGATCCACCGAGCAGCATCGGGCCGCCCGAATCGCCGTGACAGGGCTGCGCCGGATCCGGCACGACCGTGACCTCGGTCGGCTGGACGTCCGAGAGCTTCGCCGTGCCCGCCCGCTTGGTGCCGCCGTCACTCGCGGTGCTCGTGGTGGTACCGAATCCGACGGTCGCGACCTCCGTGCCGACCGCCGCATCGGCCGCCGCCATCGCGACGACACCGCCCGGCGACTCGTCGCGCAGCGTGATCAGCGCGAGGTCATTCGCGAGCGTCGCCGGATCGAACGCCGGATCGACGAGCGCGCCGGAGACCTCGATCAACGTCCCGGTCGCGACGTCGGCGCCGAACAGCGCGCGCAAGCCGAGCGGCACGCGCCCCGCCACGCAGTGCGCCGCCGTGATCGCGGTGTGCGGCGCGATCACGGTCGCGGTGCAGCCGACCTCGCCGGCGTCGTCGGCCAGGCCGATCACCGCGGGGTCGCCGAGGTCGGCCGAGCCGTTCGTGATCGGCTGCGCCGCGGTCCCGACCTGCGTCGCGCAGCCGGCGAGCGCGGCGACGATCGAGAGGGTCCACCGGCACATCGACGCGATCATCGCACGGCGTCCCGACGGCGCGGGAGAGAGATCCGAGCAGGCGCAACACTTCAGGCGCTGCTCGCTCGAACACGAACAGGCATACCAGGCCTACGTTGCTGGCGGCGGCAACGACGGAGTCACGGCTGGCGGCTTGATACCGAGCTGTTCGTAGAGCGCGCCGATTGTCCAGAACTGCGGTTGTCGCCATCGGCTGCGCGCTGCTCTGGTTGCGAAGCTAGGCGCCGTCGACGTGATCGTGATCGTCGACGTGCTCGCCCCCGTGATCGTGGCCGTGCACGGGAACGGGAACGGGAACGCTACCGTGATCGTGATCTGGCCCGTGGACGAAAGTCACGCAACCGCCGCTCCGAGTGGTATCGGCTTGCTCGAGCGGGTCGCCAACTGACGATGCCACCTATGTGCCCGGTCAGAAGTGCCACCAATGTTCCCGGTCAGAAGTGCCACCTATGTTCCCGCTTGCACCCAGGCTGACCATCGACCCCTGATCGTCAAGGGGGGCGATCACGATCACGGTAGCGTTCCCGGTCACGTGCACGGCCACGATCACGGGGCCGATCACGATCACGGCCACGATCACGATCACGATCACGCTCACGGCCAATCAGGGACAGGTGACGGACCTGCTCCCAGATCTTGGTGTCGCCCGGCACACGCGCTACGCCGCGATCGGCAGCTGGATCGTGACGGTCGTGCCCAGGCCGACGCCGTCGCTCGCGATCGACATCCGCCCGCCCGCCGTACCGACCAGGCGCTGGCACTGCGCGACGCCCAGGCCGGTGCCCTGCTCGCGGGTGGTGAAGAACGGCGTGCCGACGCGCTTGAGCACCTCGGTCGTCATGCCGATGCCGCTGTCGTGGACCTCGAGCACGAGCATGCCGTCGGTCTCGGTCGCTTTGATCTGGACCTTGCCTTGTGGCTCGCCGCGCGCCGCCACGGCCTGCGCACCGTTCGCGACCAGGTTGATGAGGACCTGGGTCAGCTCGGTCGCCGGCATGCGCACGCGCGGCAGCTCGTGCGGTCCGTCGTACGCGATCTGCGCGCGCACCTTGACCGCGAGCTCCTGGCACACCGACATCGCGTGGCGCAGGATCGGCAACGGATCGGTCGCCACGCTCAGCGGATCGCGGCGCTGCTGGTTGAACCCGCGCAGGCTCGAGATCAGCTCGTTGAGGTGCTCGACCGAGGCCTTGATGTCGTCGGCGATCAGCGGCAGGTCGGCGAGCATCTCGAGCACGCGCCGCCGCTTTCGATCGGCGGTCGGCGCGGGGCCGACCCCCTGGCGAATCATCGGCGCGAGGTCGGCGAGCTCGCGGATCAGCTCGCCGTTGACCGCGAGCGACATCAGCGGCTGCTTGAGATCGTGGACCAGCATCGCGCTGACGCTGCCGAGTGTGGCGAGGCGTTCGGTCTCGAGCAGGCGGCGATACACGGCGGCCGAGTTGCGGCTCAACGCGTACGCCTCGGTCGCCCAGCGCAGCACCTGCGACAGCTCGGTCCGCACCCACGGCTTGATGATGTAGCGCACGACCAGGCCCTCGTTGATCGCGCGCAAGATCGGATCGATGTCGGCGTACGCCGTGACGACCATCCGCGTGGTCTGCGGCCAGCGCTCCTTGACGATCCGCAACAGCTCTTCACCGGTCATGCCGGGCATGCGCATGTCGGTGACCAGGACGGCGACCTCTTCGGCCTCCAGGATCGCGAGCGCGGCCTCCGGATCGGCCGCCACTTTGATCGTGAACTCGGACGATAGCGACTGCTCGAACACGACGCGGTTGCCGCGCTCGTCATCGACGTACAGCACGAGCGGACTCGCGCGGGAAGGTGCCGAATCGCTCATGTCGTCGTCCGGTTGAGCATAACCGCTTTCACGCGGACCCTGGGCTGATATTGATCGGGCATGACCGACGCCTGGGAGCCCCCTTCGCACGGCGCGCTGGACGACACGCCGTGGCCCGAGACGCTCGTCGCCCGGGTCATCGATCGCGGCGCGGACGACGATCGCGTCAATGGCTACGCTGTGCTCGCCGATCTCGCGCGCAACTACGACTTCACCGATCTGCTCTACCTCGCGCTCGTCGGCGAGCTGCCGGCGGTGGTCGCGTCACGCCGGTTCCGGACCGCGATGGCCGCGGCGGCCCCGGTGTCGGTCGGCGAGGCATCGGTGCACGCGGGGGTGCTCGCCCGGTTGAGCGGTTCGACGATCGCGTCGGCGCTCGGCGCCGGGCTCGTGATCGCCGCCGATCACGCGGGTCAGGTCCTCGCCGACCACGCCGAGCTCCTCGCCTGGCTCGACCAACCGGTCGGCCAGGCTCCGGCGCGGTTTCGAACGGGAGCGGATCGCACGTGGATCGGGAACCTGGTCGGCGCGCTGGGGGAGCTTCGCCCCGGCGCGCTCGGCGATGACTTCACGCGAGATGCGGCCCGCATCGCGCTGTTCCACGCCGCGGGAGTGACCGTCGCGGATCGGATCCAGGCCGCGCTGGTCGTCGCGGCGACCGTGGGCGTCGCGGCCGAGGCGCTCGCGACCGGGCCCGAGCACCTGGCGAGCTATCCGGTGAAGCTGCCGCCGTTTCGCTACGTCGAGGACGAGTAGCTCTCGGGCGGCTCCAGCGCCTTGTCTCGAGCCCTGCGCAGGTAGTCGATGGCCGCCGTGAGCCGGGTCTCGAGCTCGGGCTCGGCTCCGCCGAGCTGCGGCCGCACCCACGCCGCGGCGGCCGCGGCTCGCTTGAACACCTTCGAGGGCTGCATCTGCGGGACGAGGAACGTCATCCCGGTCAGGATCGCGCGGACCAGCGCGGTGCGGAGCTCGTTGCCCTCCATGACGAAGCCGACGCAGCTGACGGCGTTGCCGAGCTTGCGAAACACCTCGACGGCGACCTTGCGCAGCTCGTCGGGCGGCGGCTTCGAGGTCGACTCGATCAGCTCGACGTACGCGCACTGGCCCGCGTGGCGACTCGCGAGATCGGTCAACGCGCGGTGCCGTAGATCGAACATCGCGCGCGTCGGTTGCTGCCTCCACACGACCAACAGGCAACGGTCCAGTTCGCCGAGCGAACAGACCGGGTCGATCTCGATGATGCGGAGGCCCGCCGGCCGTTCGATCATGTGGGTTGACGCTGCGCTCGCTCACTCGCGCGTGGCCTGGGGCCCACGTACTGCACCACGCTCGGAGACAAGCACTGTAACGCGATCGGCGCCTGTTGTGCGCCCTCGACCGCATTCGGCAGGGCGTCCAGGACCAACGGCAGCATCCCGAGCGCACCGATCTGCCTGGCGGTCATGCGGAGGTCCAGGCCCAGCGCGGCGATCGCCACGAACACGTGCGGCTCGACGTTCAGCCGGGCCCGCGCGAGGTCAACGGTGCGCTGCACGAGGCTGGTGTAGGCGCCCTGGTGGCCGCGCCTGGCCAGCTGGGCCATCAGGGCATCGAACCGCGCGTCGTGGCGGCCGTACAGGATGCCGAACCCGGCACGCCCCTGGCGCAGCCGGGCCTCGATCTCGTCATCGGAGGTCGCGTGCGCGGCGAGCTCGATCAGGGCCTCGCTGATCTCCACGAACCGGGTCGGCCCGAAGATCGCGCCCTGGCTCGCGACGATCGTCGCACCGACCCCGTAGCTCGCGCTGCCGTGAGCCGAGGCGAGCCGCGTCAGCTTGAACGGCCACAACCGCGGATCGGCGGAGGCCATCGCGGTCATCATGTCGTCGATCAGCGTCGCCTCCGCCGTGGAGATCAAGCGCCCCGTGATCGCGAGCGCGAACATCTGCGTGGTCGTCGTCGTGCCCAGCAACTCGCCGAACACGCGCTTGCCCTGGAACCGCAGCTCGTGCGCTCCGGTGTGTCCGACTCGGGTGTAGATTGGTTCCGGCAGCGAGCTCATGGCGGTGCCTCCTCCATACGACGAGTCCGGGGTCAAGAGAACCGGCGAGACGACGCTGCGTCGTCAATCCACGCACCTCGAGACCGCATCGAGCCTGATCCAGGCGATCCACGGCACGCTCTCGCTCGGCGAGCTGTTCGATGTGCTGGTCGTCAACCTGGTCGAGGTCGGCGGCTTCGTCGGCGTGGAGCTGACCATCGACGCGACCGTCGATCATCTGCGGCTCGAGCATCACGCGAGCGCCGGCGACCTCGCGCGGGCGGATCTGGTCCCGATCAAGACCTCGCTGTTCATCCGCGGCCTCGAGCTCGGCGAGCTGTGCGCGTACACGCTCGCGCAGCGCGTGGATGACCACCGCGACCTGCTCGACTTCGTCCTGCCGACGTTGTTCCTGTCGATCGATCACGCGGTCTCGTTCGCGGAGGTGGTCGATTACCGGGCCACGCTCGAGGCGCGGGTCGCCGACCGCACCGCCGAGCTCGCGCAGGCACGCGAGGATCTCGAACGCTCGTTCGCCGAGCTCCAGGCGGTCAAGGCCTCGCGCGATCGGTTGTTCGCGAATATCAACCACGAGATCCGCACGCCGTTGACCATGATCCAGCTCGCCGCGGATGGCATCACGCAAACGCCGCAGCTCGAGCCGCGAGCGCGCCAACACGTCGAGGAGGTCAACGCGGCGACCCGCCGCCTGCTCCACCTCGTCGACAGCCTGCTCGCGCTCGCCGCCGGTGACGAAGGCAAGTTGCGGCTGCGGCCGAGCTCGTTCGACATCGCCGTCGCGCTGGAGCGCCTGGTCCGCAGCTGGGGGACGACCGCCGCGCGCAAGCAGATCGAGCTGACCTACGAGGGGCCGACCGAGTGCGCCGGCACGATGGACGAGACCGCCCTCGAAACGATCATCGGCAACTTCGTCTCCAACGCGCTGAAGTTCACGCCCGGCCAGGGCCGGATCCGGGTGAAGCTCGCCGCCGCTCCCGACACCATCACGGTCGCGGTGCGCGACTCGGGGCCCGGCATCGATCCGGAGTTCATCCCGAAGCTGTTCACCCGGTTCGAACGCTCGCCGGACGCGGTCGAGAAGGGCGTGCGCGGCACCGGCATCGGGCTCTCGCTCGCCAGCGACCTGGTCGCGCTCCAGGGCGGGACGATCGAGGTCGACCGCCACGATGACCCGTGCGGCACGAGCTTCCGCGTCACGCTCCCACGCCATCAGCCGATCAGCGCGACGCTCGACTCGGCGCCGACGCCGGTGGCGTTCGAGGTCGTCGCCTACGAGGACTCGCAGCCGGTGCGCGAACCGCTGCCGGCGCGCGAGGCGCCCGAGGCGACGATCTTGCTCGCCGAGGACGACGAGGCGCTCGCGCACCACATCTCGCAGATCCTCGCCCAGCACTACCGCGTCTTGACCGCGCCGAACGGCAAGGCCGCGCTCGAGCTGGCCGCCACGCATGCCCCCGACCTCCTGGTCACGGACCTCGAGATGCCCGAGATGGATGGCCTCGAGCTGACCCGCCGCTTCCTGGCACAGCAGGGCGCTTCGCTCGCCCCCGTGCTGATCGTCAGCGCGCATTCACGGTTGCCCGAGCGGCTCGCGGGCTTCGAGGCGGGCGCGGTAGACTTCGTGATGAAGCCGTTCTCGGCCGACGAATTGCTCGCGAGGATCCGCTCGCAGCTGGCGATCCGCCGGCTCGCCCTCAAGCTGCACGAGACCCAGAAGCTCGCCGCGATGGGCATGCTGTCCTCGGGGCTCGCGCACGAGCTGCGCAACCCCGCCAATGCCCTCGTCAACGCGCTCGAGCCGTTCTACAGCCTGTTGCCGCTGAGCCAGCGCAGCGAGGACTCTCCCGCGACCGCGTTGTTCTCGGTCATGGACGCCGCCGCGACGCAGATCCGCGACCTGTGCCGCAACATCCTCGAGTTCTCCCGGTCGGGCGACGTGATCAAGAAGCGCGAGGACGTCACCGCGCTGATCCGCCGCGCGGTGCTCGTACTCGGCGACCGGTTCGACAAGACCAGGCTCGTGCAGGACATCCAGGTCACCGAACGAGTCCGCTGCAGCGGCCCGATGATCGAGCAGGTCCTGATCAACTTGCTCGACAACGCGGCGTTCGCCGCCGGCGCCTCCGGCACGGTGTTCGTCACCGCACGCGACGCCGGCGGGCGCTTCCAGCTCGACGTATCCGATACTGGATCGGGGGTGACACCGGAGCTCGCCGAGCGGATCTTCGACCCGTTCTTCACGACCAAGCCGCCGGGGCAAGGCACCGGGCTCGGGCTCAGCGTCTCGCGCCGGATCGCGTTCAACCACGGCGGCGATCTGCGGATCGTGCGCGTCGACGGGCGCTCGCTGTTCAGGCTCGAGCTGCCGGCGTGACCCGCACGATCAAGCCCTTGCTCGGGGTCAGGAACCGCCCGCGCCACATCGGCTTGACCACGCGCTGCACGATGCGCAGGTCGTAGCGCGCGACGAGCTCGGACAGCACGAGCTGGAGCTCGACCAGCGCCGACGGCATGCCGAGGCAGCGCCGCGTGCCGCCGCCGAACGGGATCCACTCGTACGGCGAGAGCTTCGCGCCGAGGAAGCGCTCGGGGCGGAACGCGTCGGCGTCCCCGAACACGTCGAGCTTCCTGTGCACGGCGTCGAACGCGACGCTGACCATCGCGCGCGCCGGCACGGTATAGCCGCCGAGCTCGAGCTCGCGCTTGGCGATCCGGCCGCTGCCGTTCGGGATCACCGAGTAGAACCGGAGGGACTCGCGGATCACCGCCTGCAGGTAGGGGCGCTCGCCGAGCGAAGACCCTCCGCGCGCCTCGTCCCGCAGCGCCGCGAGCACCGCCGGGCGCGTGTAGACCGCGTACGCCAACCAGGTCAGCGCCATCGCGGTGGTCTCGTGCCCGGCGGCGACCATCGTCAGCACCTCGTCGACGACGTCGGCGTCGCCAAGCCGATCACCTTGCTCGTCACGCGCGGCGAGCAGGCGCGCGAGCAGATCCGCGCCGGCGTGCTCGGGCGTGGCCGCGCGACGCTGCCGGACCTCCAGCCCGATCGCGGCCCGCGCCCGCGCGACCGCCCGCACGACCTTGCCCCACGGGCTGCGCGGGCCGAGATCGAGCTGCCAGCGCGGCATCATCAGCCAGCGCGAGGTCACCGCGCGCTCGGCGAACTCGCGCATCGCGAGCTCGAGGGGAGTGCGCCGCGCGGCCGGCGTCGTCGAGAACAACGCGCGCGCGATCACGTCGAAGGCGATGCGGTGGAGGTAGGGATGGAGCGCGACCTCGCGGTCGTGCGGCAGCGTCGCGAGCGTGCGCGTGCATGCCTCGATCATCGCGGGTGCGAGCTGTTGCATCACCTCGCCGCGGAACTCGGGCAGCAGGAGCCGCCGGCGCCGCAGGTGCGCCGCGCCGTCGAGCAGCAGCGTCGACGAGCTGCCGAGGATGCTCCCGAACACCGCGATCTTCGCCTCGCCGGCGACGAGCGTGTCCTCGCCGGCGGTGTAGACCTCGCGCGCGAGCTCGGGGGTCCCGACGAACACCATGCCGGGCTCGACGAGCTTCAACATGTAGATGTCGCCGAGCTCGCGCTGGCAGCGCGCCAGGTAACCGATCGGGTCGCGCAGGTAACGGAGGCGCTGCACGATCGGCGACTCGCGCGGGCTGGGTACGGCAACCACGATGGGTCAGTTCACGACGTGCGTCGCTGCCAACGGAGGTCTCGCCACGACCGGCATGGGACCACTCGCCGGTGCCATCGCCGCGACCCGATCCTTCCCCCTCATCCGGATCGCCGGATCGATCCTCACGTCGACGACGACCGGCCCCGGGTACCCGCGCAGCAACGCCTCGACCGCGGCGAGCTGATGAGTACCGTCGATCAGGACCGTCTGCGCACCGAGCCCGCGCGCGATCGCGCACACGTCGAGCGGACCGGTCGGCCCGGTCGCGAACTCCGGGCTGCGCCCGTAGACCTGCGCGTGCCCCTTCTCGACCATGCCGAGCACGCCGTCGTTGAACACGAACACGCGGATCGGGACGCGCTCGGCGACCGCGGTCGCGATCTCGAACGCGTTCATCGCGAAGCAGCCATCGCCGCAGATCGCCGCGACGGTGCGGTCCGGGTTCGCGAGCTGCGTGCCGATCGCCGCGCCGATCGATTGGCCCATCGAGCCGAGCCCGGTCATCACGACGAACGCGTCGGGATGGACGGTCTCGAGGTAGTGGACCGCGAACAGGAAGTGCTCGCCGGAGTCGATCGTGAACACCGTATCGGCGGGGAGCGCGCGCTGGATCTCGCGGATCGCCTCGTGCGACCCGATCCGGTCGCGTGCGGTCGACGGCCGCAGCACGATCCGCGACACGCCGTTCGGCAGCTCGCGGAAATGACCGCGCGGCGGCGAGCTCTCGAAGCGCTCGAGCATCGCATCGACGAAGTTCGCCGCCGAGGCGATCACCGCGTGGGTCGGCTCGTAGCTCTTGCCGATCTGGCGGGCGTCGATGTCGACGTGGATCAGCGCGCGCGCTTGCAACTCCGGCGCGAACCCGTCGGTCGCGATGTCGCCGAGGCTCGTACCGATCGCGATCACGACATCGACGCCGCTCGCGAGGTACCCGCGCGCCGACTCGTGGCCGCCCATCCCGATCACGCCGAGCGCGAGCGGGTGATCCTCGGGGAACACGCCCTTGCCTTTCGGCGTCGTCGCGACCGGACAGCGCAGCACCTCGGCGAGCTGGCGCAAGCGGTCCGCCGCGCCGCGCGCACCGCTACCGGCGAGGATCAACGGCCGGGCCGCGGAGCGCACCTGGATCTCGACCTCGGTGACGGTCTCGGGCGCCAGCCTCTCGTGGAGCACGACCGAGCCACCGACCTGCGGCGGCCGGATCATCGCGGTCGTGATGTCGAGCGGCAGCGTCAGCATCACCGGGCCCTGCTTGCCCGACAGCGCCGTCGTGATCGCGCGACCCACGAGGTGCGGCAGCGCGCTCGGTCGCGATACCTCGACGGCTAACTTCGTGACGTGGCGCGCCATCTCGACGAGCTGCAGGCCGTGCGCGGAGCCATCCTGCAGGACACCCTTGCCGTGCGCGGCGCGCGGTACTTCGCCGACCAGCAGCATGACCGGCAGGCCGTCGCACCAGGCCGAGGCGAGGCCGGTCATCGCGTTGAGCATGCCAGGTCCCGACGTCACCGCGACGACGGCGAGCTTGCCGGTCGCCTGCGCGTAGCCCGCGGCGGCGAACATCGCGCCGCTCTCGTGGCGCGTGGTGATCGAGCGGATCGGGCTATCGAGCAACGCGTCGTGGATCGGCGAGATCGCACCGCCGGGGAGGCCGAACACGACCTCGACGCCGGCAGCTTCGAGCAGGTCGACCAGGACATCGGTGCCGCGCATCAGGGTGGGCGGCCGGCCGGCCGCCCGCGCCGCCGCCGCGGCCTCGAGCTCGCCGGTGTGCTCGGGCGTGGTGATCGGATCGGCGAACGCGAGCTCGAGATCGACGGGCTTGCCGACCGCGTGGACCGCGCCGGCGGCATGCGCGGTCTCGGCGAGCTCGGCGTCCATCATCGCGCTCGCGATGATGATCTGGATGTCACGAGTTTCGGCGTTCGCCTTGAACCGGCGGCAGACCTCGAAGCCATCCATGCCGGGCATGAACACGTCGAGCACGACGACATCGGGTCGCGACACGCCGACCATCAGCAACGCGTCGATCGGGTTCGAGGCGAGCAGGAGCTCGATCCGTGGATCGCGCTTCGCCAGGCGGGTCGCAGCTCGCAGCTGCAACGGGTCGTCGTCGACGATCAGGATACGTCGCGTGAACTTCTCGACATGGTCCTGCATGAGGCCTCTCTAACCGCGCCGCCTTATAGCCCACGCGGTTCGGCCCGCGACCGAATTTATCTTGGGCGAGGTCCTCGACTACCGGACGAGTCGGCGGATGGCGGCCTGCAGAGCGTCGAGATCACACGGTTTGTCGAACCACGGGTTGGTGATCCTCGCCAGAAACGCGGTCGCTCCCGGTGACCCCGCGGTGACGAACACGAACCGCTGCGCCTGCTCGACCACGACGGCCGCGACCTTCGTGAACAGCTCGGCGCCGCCCATGCCAGGCATCATCAGGTCACTCACGATCGCGTCGTAGCGCTCGCCCGCGACGATCCGGGCGAACGCCTCCTTGCCATCGTGGGCGACCTCGACCTCGTGGGCGCGCGCGAGCAAGCGCCGCAACGAGGACGCGAAGATCACCTCGTTGTCGACGATCAGCACGCGGCCACGCCGGCCGGGCGCACCGATCGCGAGCTCGGGAAGGGGCGCGGCCTCCGCGCGTTCGGTCGAAGGCAACACGACCCGGAACACGGTGCGCCCGGGCTCGCTCTCGAAGTGGATGTCGCCGCCCGCGACGTGGACGAGGTTGCGCGCGACCGAGAGGCCGAGTCCAAGACCGGCGCCCACGGGCTTGGTCGTGACGAACGCCTCGAACACCTTGGCGGCGATGCCGCGCGGGATGCCGCGGCCGGTGTCGTGGATCTCGATGACCGCCTGGTTCGCGGCGTCGGTGTGGGTCGAGACGGTGATCTCGTGATCGGTCTGGCTGTCCGCCGGGATCGCCTGCGCCGCATTCAACAGCAGGTTGACGAACACCTGACCGAGCTGCGCCGCGTTCGCATCGACGAGCGGCAGCGGCTTGAAGTTACGGACGAGCCGCGCGCGCGCGCGGATCTCGCCGTTCGCGATGCCGATCGCGATCTCGAGCACCCGGTTGAGATCGAGGGGCTCGCGATGCGCGGGCTCGATCCGCGCGAACGTCATCAGCCCGCGCACGACGGTCTGGATGCGCTGGACACCGTGGCGAGCATCGCGCAACGAGGTCTGGAGCTCGGGATCGGTCAGCTCCGCGCCGATCAGCTCGAGGTTCGCCGACAGGTAGCCGAGCGGATTGTTGATCTCGTGCGCGACGCCGGCGGCGAACGCGCTGACCGACGCGAGCCGATCCGTGATCGGGGAGTGCAGCGCCGCGTCCTCGACGAGCGCGTGGCAGCGCCGGCCGTCGGGCGAGCGCCACGCGCGCAGCCGCACGAACTTGAGCTGCTTGGTGGCGGTCCGCACGCGATGCTCGAGCTCGACGCGCGCGCCATCGCGGCGCACGCGATCGAGGGCGACGGCCACGCGCGAGAGATCGTCGGGATGGAGCGAGGTCGCGTACGCGGCCGGGCCGGGCAGCGCGGTCTCGGGCGACAACGCGAGGATCGCATAGAGCTCGTCGCTCCACGTCGATTCATCGGTGGCGAGGTCCCACTCCCAGGTCCCGTACTTGGGCTCGAGATCGAGCTGATACAACGACGCTCGACTCACCGCCCGGTATCAGAACAGGTCGACCGCACGACCTCAAGCGCGATCGATCACGCCGCAGCTCACGACCACTCGCGCGCGGCGGCAACGCTGGATCAAGGGGCGCAGTCGCAGCAGCGTTTGGTCGCGGCGGTGCAAGTTTCGTTGCCCTCCACACATTTGTTCGACGCCCACGCGTCGCCGGGCAGCTCCTCCGCGATCGCGCAGATCTTCTTCGCGTTGTCGCAGATCGATCCGGATAGCGTGCATGACTGCGAGCACGTGTCGCTCGCCGGATGACACGTCGGGGACGGCGCGACCGGCGCGACCGGCGCGTGCGTGCCTTGCGTCATCGGTACGACCGCGGAGGTTCCGGGAGTCGGCGCCGCCAGGCCGAGCTGGTCACGCTCGTCGTCGATCTGGCGCGCGAGCGCGGCGATCTCGTCGTCTCTCGGCGTGCTCGGCTGCGGGAGCACCTGCGCTGCGGGAGTACCGCCGGCCTGCGGTGCCGGCATCACCGACTTCGGCGCACCCCCCATGGCGCACGCGACGATCGTGGCGCTGCCGGCCGCGGCGCACAGCAGCCGCAGGTTCACGGCGACTCCGAGCTACAGCCGCAGCACTTCTGCTTCGCCTCGTGACACGAGGCCTTCGCGTCGGTGCACTTGCTCTGCGCGAAGTCGTCGTCCTTGCCGAGCTCGTCGGCGATCGTGCAGATCGCCTCCGCGTTGTCGCAGATCGCGTCCGCGAGCGAGCACACGTCGTCGCACTTGGTCGGCACCTTGTGGTTATCGGTGCACACGGTCTCGGCATCCTTGACGGTCTTGAACCGGATCTGATTCAAGGTCATCGGCGACGGATCGAGATCCATCCGTGCCTGGTGGCGGAAATCGCGGATCTGGGTCCACAGCGCGATGATCTCGGCGCGCTTGTCCTGGTTCGGCTGGGGCGGCTGGCGCCCGGCACACGCGTTCACGATGACGAGCGCGATCGCCGAGGCGATCCACAGCGCCTTCACCGGCGCTCCAGCAGCTGGTCCTGGAGCTTCTTGTCGATCTTGTTCGAGGCATCGAAGCTCTCGATCGCCGCGTGCCGCTCCTCGGTCGCCTTCGCCTTGTCGGCGGCGACGTCCGACTTGTCCAGCACCTGTGCCCGCGCCTCGTGGATCTCGCCTTCGACCGTAAAGAGGTTCGCCGTGAAGAAGCTCTCGCGGCTCGAGCCGAGGCCTTCTTTGACGACGTTCATCGCTTCATCCAGTTGGCCCTGCCCGACTAGCAGCCGGGCGAGCAGCGCGCGCGCGTCGTTGCGCACGTCGTCGGCCTCCGGTGCATTCGGCGGGAAGCGCAGCGACAGGATCTCGCGGACCGAGGCGATCGCGGCGGCCGTGTCGCCGTCGCTCATGTAGATCTTGGCCTTGTGGTGGAAGTTCTTCGCCTGCGACAGCGCGACCATCAGCTTCTCGTCGATCGCATCGCTCGGCTCGGCGGTGTGCGTCACCGACGAGCCCGTACCGGGCTCGGACTTGTCACTTTTGGCGGTCTTGTCGGTGCACGCCGCGCACGCGACGAGCGCGACCACGACGGTGAACGTGATGAGCTTCATGCTAGTGCCCTCCTCGCAGCTGGAGCTCGCGATAACCATCGAGGCGGTCCGCGAAGATCGTGTCGAGCCGGGCGCTCGCATCGCCGGCGTGATCGCGCGCGATCGGCCCGATCAACGGATCGGCCGGGCGCGACTTCCAGTTGTCCCGCAGCGCCTCGGGCGCGTGGTCGATCACGTGATCGACCACGTGATCGACCACGTGATCGACCACGTGAATGCGGCGCGGCGCGGCGAACCACAACACGATCGCGGCCGCCGCGACCGCCAGCGAGGCGCCCGCGACGATCCACGGCGCGCGCGGGGCCCGCGCCTTGGTGATCGGCGTGACCTCGCCGCTCGGCACGGCCTTGCCGCCGAGCGCCTGGCGCAGCGCGCCCTCGACGAGCGTGCGCTGCTTCGCCGCGGCGAGCTCGGCGTTGCCCGACGCCGCGCGGATCACGGTGGCGACCTCGAGCAGCGCGCGATCGTCCGCGCTCATCGCGGCCGGCGTGCGACCGGCGAGCGTCTTGTCGACGAGCTCCGCGAACGTCTTGGCGTGCGCGCGCTCGGCCGGCGTCGCCTCGTCCTCGGGGTCGGGGACGGGTCCGGTCAAGATATCGTCGTCGTCGCGCTCAGTCGCCATGATCGTCCTCGGGTACGTCGGAGCCAAACTGCTTGCGAAAGGCGCGCACGGCGCGGAACAGCAGGACGTCGAAGGTCCCGATCGTGACGTTCAGCCGCTTCGCGCACGCCTCGCGTGGCAGCTCCTGGACGAGGCGCAGCTCGATCGCGAGCCGGTAGCGCTCGGCGAGCACGTCGAGCGTGTGGTCGATCTTCGACCGATGCGAGCGGCGCTCCTGATCGGCCATCAGCTGCACGTCGGCGTGGGTCTCGGGATCGGTCTCTACCGGCGCCTCGTGGGCGAGCGCGTCGGCGAGCCGGCGCGAGCGCTTCGACTGGCGGTGGACGTCGAACACCTTGTTGATCGCGATCTGGCGCAGCCACGGATAGATCGTCTTGCCCTGCCAGGTGAAGCGACCGATCTTCTCGACCGCGGTCGCCAGCGTATCGCGGAGCACCTCCTCGGCGGACGCGGCGTCGCCGAGGCGCGGCAGGATCACCGTGCCGTACAGCGGCTGAGCATAGCGTTCGAGGATCGGTCGCATCGAGTCGAGGTTTCCGGCTTGGGCCTCCTCGACCAGACGCTGCTCTTCAAGAAGCTCGACAGCGGTGGCTGGTTCGGAGGCCACGGACACCTCATCAACGCGAGTCGCGACCCGAGCTTACAGGGTTCCGGGCCCCCCGAGACCCGTCGTAGTGGACCTCGACCAGCTCGAGGCCCTGCGGCGGCGCGGTGATGCCCGCGTGAACGCGGTCGAGAGACGCCATGATCTCGGCCACTTGAGACGGCGGACGCTTCCCGACCCCGACCTCGACGAGCGTCCCGACGATGATCCGCACCATCTGGCGCAGGAACGCGTTGCCATGTAGGTCGACGTGGACGAGCTCGGCGAGCTCCGGAGCGGGCGCGCCCGCCGCGATCGAGCCCGCGATCGAGATCGCATCGAGGCGCCGGATCGTGGTCTTCGCGGCGCAGCCGGCGGCGCGAAACGCGGCGAAGTCGTGCTCGCCGACCAGGTGAGCCGCACCGGCGCGCATCGCGTCGAGGTCGAGCCGGTCCGAGACGTGCCACGCGCGATCGCGCCAGCGCGGCGAGCGATCCGGGCGCGCGAGGATCGTGTAGCGGTAGTGCTTGCCGGTCGCGGAGTGACGCGGATGAAAGGCCGCGTCGACCTCGGTCGCGTCGCGGATGGCGATCTGATCGGGCAGCATCGAGTTCAGCCCGCGGCGGATGCCGTGCAGCGGGATCGTCCGCTCGGTCGCGAACGCGCAGACCTGACCGCGCGCGTGCACGCCGGCGTCGGTGCGCGATGCGCCCCGCACGACGACCTCATGCTGCACCAGCTGCGCGAGCGCCTGTTCGAGGTGCTGCTGCACGGTCGGACCGTTGAGCTGGCGCTGCCAGCCGTGCAGGCCGGTGCCGTCGTACTCGACGACCAGACGGATGAAGCGCACCTGCCGTGTGTATCAGAAGTGCGCCGCGATGCCGAACGTCCCGGCGTTCTGGCCGTCGCGGGTGCCATCGTGGAACAGCAGCGCGGCGTCGTAGCGCAGGTACAGCCACAGCGGCGCCCGCACCTGGTAGCGCAGCTCGACAGCGAGCGCGGGCCCGAGCCCGGTGCCGGCGCCCGTGCCGACGTGCAGACCGAGCCCACCACCGAGCTCGAGCCGAGGTGCGAACCGGCGCGACAGCGTGCCGAGCACCGTGCCCTCGAGGTGGAGGCCACGCGATAACCACAGCGTGGCCTCGCCGCCGAGCCGGGTGCGCAGGCCGCGCTCGACCCCGAGCCGGGTGGTCTGCACGAACGCGCCATCGCCGGCGACGACCGCCGCACCGGCGCCGAGCGCGATCTCGAAGCGCAGCGTCGGGCGGATGGCGTAGCCGGTGACGTCGAGCGCCTCGCTCTTGGTGACCATCGCCGAGACCGACTCGCTCGGCGCGGCGTTCGTTGCCTCTGCTTGCTCTTCGTCACCGCCCGTGGCCGTCGCGCCGGCGGCGGCGCTCCCCTTGTTCTTGGGCGCGACCGGAGCGGCGTTGCCGTCGTCGTCTTGGGGCTCGTGGTCGGCGTGGATGACCGGCTCGCGGCGATCGCGATCGGGCGCCGCCGTCGGCTTCGCTCCCGTGGGGTGCTCGCCCTTCTTCGCGACCGCCTTGTGGTCGGACGGGCCGGCGGGCGTTCGATTCGGTACGGTGTGGTCGGCTGGTTCGGTGGCCTGCGCCGTCGTGGTGTCGAGCGCGACCGTGGTCTCGTGCTCGACCGGCTGCCATTGCATGCCGGCCGGCAACGACACCGGCACGCCCTTGGTGTGCTTGACGCCGCCGGTGACGATGACCTCGTCGCCGATCGCGACCATCGCGGTGAACGGCGAGACCAGGCCCCAGGCGAGCGCGTGCGCGGTGATCGCGCGTGGGTTGCCCTTCGCGATCAGCTCGTCGAGCTCGAGCCGCGCCCACCGCCGCGCGAGCGCCCCGCGTGGGGTCGTCGCCCCGACCGGCGCGCTGGCCGCGGTGAACGTCGAGAGCGCGAACACGTCGCCGCGGGCCCGCGCGTTCGCCGCCTTGGCCTGCGCGACCCGGGCGACGACGAGCGTCGCTTGACCGGCGCCGACGCGCGGCAGCTGCGCCGGCACGACCTCGGTCGCCGCCAGCGTGCCCCACGACACCGCGAGCGCGGCGGGCGGATTCGCGGTATCGGAGATCACGTCGCGCGCGAGCGCCTGTAGATCGTCGCCGGCGAGCGCGAACCGCACGGTGCCACCGGTCGCCGCGGCGAGCGCCGCGAGCAGGCTGCGATTCGGCGCCGAGCCGATGCCGATCGCGTGGATCGGCACGCCGAGGTGCCTGCCCGCCGCGATCGCCGCGGCGTCGTCGGAGATCAGGCCATCGCTGATCAGCACGATCGGGGCGCCGTCGGGGCGTGCGCGTTGCAGCTCGCGGGTCAGATCGAACACCCGGTTGCCGCTGGCCCAGCTGGCGTCGAGCGCGCGCTGGAGCTCGGCCGGGGCGACCAGCGCGCCGGTGGCGAGCCCGGCGCGATCCCTGGCATCGAGGCCGCCGAGCAGCGCGCGCACGACGGCGCGTTCGACGATATCGCCATCGCCGCGGGTGGTGGCCGCGCGATCGAGCAGCAACCGGCAGCGCGCGGCCGCGTGGGGTGCCGCCACCGGTCCGATCACGAGCGCCGCGGCGAACCCGGTCCCGTTGGTCTCGGTCTCGACCCAGCCCTCCGCCGGCACCGTGGCGTGCCACCGCACGATCAGATCGCGATCGCTGTTCGGATCCGTGATCGTGTAGTGCGCGCTCGCACGCTCGATCGTGTGGGTCGGGCTGGTCACCTCCTCGACCGGGGTCTGGAACGCGAGCTCGATCCGCGTGGCCCCGCCGGCCCCCGGCACCGCGCGCGGCGTCACGCGCGACGCGTCGGGCGAGCGCTCGGTATCGGGGTTGCGGCCGCTGCCGGTCGTCGGGCGACCGCTCGCGGTCCCCGGCACGTAGCGCGGCGCGACCACGAGCGGCAGCACGAGCTCCCAGGTCCCGTCGCTATAATGCGCGGTCGCGTCGTAGCGCAGCGTCACGATCACGGTGCCGCGCGCGGGGATCGCCGACACCGTCTGGGTGAACACGTCGGGGCGCTCCTGCTCGAGCATGCCGGCGCCGAGCCCGTGCGCGACGGCCTCCTCGTAGCGGGCCTGCGCGTGGTCGCGCGCTTCGATCGCCGCATGGATCTTGCGCGTCCCGAGATCGATCGCCATCGCACTGACCGCGGCGTCGGCCGGCAGCGGGAAGATATACGTCGCCTCGGTCGCGTGGTCGGAGTCGTTGTTGAACGTCTGCGTGACCGTGGTCTCGACGATCGGCCCGCGGACGGTGACCGAGAGCTTGCTGTCGAGCATCGGCAGCGGGGTCGCCGCTCGGGTCGTGTACATGCCGGGCAGCCGCGGCAAGCTGCCCGCGCGCGCGACGAGCGGCGCGAGCCAGATCAGGGCGAGCAACAGCCGAGGCACGTCATGGTTGTACACGCACCACGGCGCACCTCGATCTAAGCGGGCCAAGCGGGCGTAACTCAGTGATTTTCGATGCCGCGCGGCGACACGACCGAGGCGCGGATCGCGTCGACCAGCACGAGCGCGCTCGATACCAGATCCGCGAACGGGTCCGCACCGGCGATCGCCCGCGCCGCGGGATAGACGATCAGCAACGAGTCGATCACCTCGATCACCAGATCGCGACGCTGGGTGCGAGCGAGCGCGTCGCGAAGCTCGGTGTTGCGAAGCAGCGGCTCGATCTCGCGCCCGTACGCGCGCCAGTGCTCGGGCAACTCGACGGTCAACGGCTCGGACGCGAGCGACGCCGGCAGCTCCGCGGCATGATGGCGGCCGGCGCGCAGCGCTTCGTGCGCGAGCCGGGTCAGGCTCGTCGAGATCTCGCCGAGCGCGTCATCGTGCAACTTGTCGCCGCGGCCGGTCCGCTTGAGCAGCACGTGCGGGAACGAGCGATCGAGCTCGCACACGACGACACTGACGACATCGCCGATCCGGAACGGCGGCTCGACCGGGAGGTACGCCCACTCGCCGCGCCGCGAGCGGAGCGTCTCGAGATCGAACGCCGTGACCGCGACATCTCCCGGAGTCGGCGCATCCGGCCGCTTCACCACACCGTGCACCGCGCGGCGCTCGAAGCCGCCCTCCGCGAGCGACCACAGCGCCGTGCGTTGCAGCGACGCCGGCAGGTGCGACAGGTCGGCGACCGGCGCGAGCTCCGAGGCGTGGGCGAACGCGTCGTGCCGGGTGCGCCGCAGCATCGACGTCCCCGCGAGCGCCGCGCCGCCCGCACCGAGGATGCCGTAGATCAACCAATCCACCGCCGAACCGTATCAGGCAAACGACAGTTGCGCCGGTGCGCGCGGCACCGCGCGTTCGTGCGTCAACAGGAACAGCTTCGCCGGCAGCCCGCCGCCGAACCCGGTCATCGCGCCGTTCGCGCCGATCACGCGGTGACACGGGATGATGATCGCGATCGGGTTGCGTCCGTTCGCCGCGCCGACCGCGCGGCTCGCGGCGGGCCGGCCGATGCGCTGCGCGATCGCGCCGTAGCTCGTGGTCGCGCCGAACGGGATCTCGAGCAACGCGTCCCACACGCGGCGCTGGAACGCGGTGCCCTCGGGCGCGAGTGCGAGCTCGAACGCCGTGCGCTTGCCCGCGAAGTACTCCGCGAGCTGCGTCGCCGCGCGCGCGAGGATCGGCGTCTCGCGCTCGATCCCGGTCGGCGGTGGATCATCGCTCTCGGGCAGGTGCAGCCCGACGAGCTGATCGGTCCGCGCCGACAGCACGAGTGGTCCGATCGGCGAGACATAGGTATGAACGGCGAGGGTCACGTGGCGGCTCCTTCCGAGAGATCGGTCCACAGGTGCATCACGGCGTACGAACGATACGGACGCCACGCGCGGGCGCGAGCTTCGGCGGCGCGGGGCCCGGAACGAGCGAGCGCCTTCTGGATGCCGAGGTCCGCCGCGGGAAATGCGTCCGGCAGGTGCAGCGCGCGCATCGCGAGGTAGTGCGCGGTCCACGGTCCGATGCCCGGCAGCTCGACGAGCTGCGCGACGAACGCGTCGAGGTCGGCATGGTGATCGAGCCGGATCGCGCCGCGGTCGAGCGCACACGCGAAGTGGTGGATCGCGTGCGCACGGGTCATCGGCATGCCGATCTTGACGATGCGTTCGGCGCCGGCCTTCGCGACCTCGGCCGGGGTCGGGAACCGGAACCCCAGGTCGCCGTCGCCGAGCTTGGTCCCGAGCTGCGCCACGAACCGCCCGGCGAGCGTCGTCGCGGCGGCGACCGAGACCTGTTGCCCGAGCAGTGCGCGGACCGACGCCTCGAACGGATCGATCGCGCCGGGCAAGCGGAGCCCCGGGCGCGCCGCGACGAGCGGCGCGAGCTTCGCGTCGCGCCCGAGCGCGCGATCGACGAGATCCGGCCGGGCGTCGAGGTCGAACATCCGGCGCACGCGCGCGACCAGCGGCATCACGACCGGCAGCAGCGCCGGCGCGAGCTCCAACACGAGCGCGCTGCGCGGCGGCGTCTGGGTCGAGCCGTCGCGGCGGGCGCCTCGCAGCGCGCCGCGGGCGTCTGGACGCACGACGATCTCGCCGACGTGACCGTCGAGGTGCACGACGCGGCGATAGTCGTCCGTGATGCGCTCGACGCCCGGGATCGCGCGAGCGCGCAGGAAGCCGAGCAGGCGCGGCCAGTCGTACGGCGGCCGATAATCGAGCCGCAGCTCGATCGCATCGCCGGCGACGCTCGCGTGCTTGCGCCGGAGCTCGTGCGGCGGCGTCCCCATCTTCGCGGCGAACATCGCGTTGAACCGGCGCACGCTGCCGAACCCCGCCGCGAACACGATCGACGTGATCGGCAGCGCCGTGTCCTGGAGCAGTTGCTTCGCGAGCGCGAGCCGACGGGTCTGCGCGAGCTCGACCGGCGACACGCCGAGCCGCGCCTCGGTCGCGCGCCGCAGGTGCCGCGCGGTGACGCCGAGCTGCGCGGCGAGGTCATCGATCGAGCCGGTGTTGAGCGCGCCTTCCTGGATCCGCTGCGTCGCCGCGGTCACGAGCGCGTCGATCGCATCGACCGACGCGGGCACGGCTGCCGCCGCCGGCGCGACCTCGGGGCGGCAGCGAAAGCACGCGCGGAACCCTGCCTGCTCGGCCTGGGCCGGGGTCGTGTAGAACGTGCACCGCGACCGGCCCGGCGTGCGCGCCGGGCAGATCGGGCGGCAGTACACGCCCGTGGTCTGGACCGCGACGAAGAACACGCCATCGAACCGCGGATCGCGGGCGAGGATCGCTTCGTAGCGAGCATCATCGGACAGCACGCGTACGAGATAACACCCGCGCGGGGATCTGACTGGCCGTTTCCGGACCGGGCAGCAAGATCGCTGGGCCGCGTCGCGACGAGCGGGCTAGCGACCCTCGTCGTACCGTACGCGGATCGGCCCCGACAGCGCGCCGGTCGCCGGGGCCATCACCCACGGCTCCGACCCGGAGGACGCGGCCTCCATCAGCTCCGCGCGATGCGCGGGGTCGTACGAGATCCACTCGTCGGCGGAGAACAGGATCCCGGCCAACGTGACGTCTCCACCCTTCATGGTCCCAGGATTAGCCTCTCCGCGCGAACCGGCAAGTTTTCAGGCGTGGTCGTGGTAGCTGTGTCGGCGTGGCGCGCGAGGTCACCGCTCGATATACCGATCCGCTGGCGCAGGTGTGGGTCACCGCGGCGCGCCGGATCGGCTTGCGCGTCGTTCGCACGAGCGACGCGTACGCGGCGACCGATGGCCGCGGCACGCTCGCGATCGGCGACGCCGCGACGCTCGACGCCGACGACAGCCTCGCGCAGATGATCTTCCACGAGCTGTGTCACTCGCTCGTCGAGGGCGAGGGCTCGTTCGCGCGCGCCGACTGGGGCATGGATAACACCGGGCCGGATCACGATTGGCGCGAACACGCCTGCCTGCGCGTGCAGTTCGTGTTGACCGGCCACCACGGCCTGCGCGCGGTGTTCGCGCCGACCACCGAGTTCCGCGCGTTCTGGGACCGGCTGTCGGGAGATGTGCTCGCAGATCGTACCGAGCGCTCGGCGGTCGCGGCGATCGCGGCGCTCCGGCGCGCGGCGCTGCCGCCGTGGGCCCCGGCGCTCGGCGAGGCGCTCGCCGCGAGCGCGACGATCGCGGCCGCGAGCGCACCGTTCGCGGAGCCCGGCACGCTGTGGCACGGCGTCGCCGCACCGCCGGCGCTGCACCCGACCGGCTTGCCGGCCGGCGGTGCCGGCGAGTGCGGCACGTGCGCGTGGCGGGTCGAGCAGCGTGGCGCGAGCCGGTGCCGGCAGGCCGCCGCGAAGGTCGACCCGGGGTGGCCGGGCTGCGAGCGCTACGAGGCCGCGCTCGATTGCCAGACCTGCGGGGCCTGCTGCCGCGCCGCCTATCACTCGGTCGAGGTCGGCCGGCGCGATCCGGTCGTCAAGAAGCAGCCGGCGTACGTGGTCGATCGCACCACCTACCTCGAGATCGTGCGCTCCGGCGACCGCTGCGGCGCGCTCGAGGGCGGCGGCGACGACGGCGCGGGACACGCGACACGCTATGCCTGCGTGATCTACGATGATCGTCCCAGGACGTGTCGCGACTTCACGCTCGGCTCCGAACACTGCTTGACCGCGCGCCGGCGCGTCGGGTTGTCGTTGTAGTTTTCGCGTCGATGCTCGGCGCATGCGCTCCCGGGCCCAAGCGCAACCAGGTCATGGGCCGGCTGCCGAATCATTCGTGGCACGGTCAGGTCGGCGAGGGCTCGTATTGCGCGCACTGCCCGAACCCGGGGCTGATCACGATCGATCTCGGCTCGCACACGTCGCTGACCACGACGACGTGCTTCAAGGACGCGCAGACCAAGATCGGCATCACCCAGTTCGATTCGCACGTCGAAGCCGAGAGCGATGGCACCGAGGTGATCGCGACCGATGGCCAGTTGAAGGTCGACGCCTGCAACCCCGGCCACTTCCGCGCGACGATGTGGGCGAGCTTTCCCGACGGCGGGCGGGTCGAGGCCTCGATCGACTCGACCTTGAAGCCCACGGATCCGCTGCAATGAACTGGCCGCTGCTCGTGCTCGCCGGCTGCGCCTCGTTCGGCGGCCACCCCGGCAAGAACCAGCTGATCGCGCGCCACGGCCGCGCCACCGACTTCAAGGCGAACGTCACCCGGGCGGCGTTCGACGGCAAGCTCGTCGTGCTCGAGCTCGGCCCGCGCGTCCGCGTCACGATCGCGTCGTGCTACGCCCACGCGCAGCAGAAGATCGGCGATCATGACCACGTCGTGATCCAGCTCGATGGCCAGGACGCCCGCGACGGCGAGCTCGACGTCGCGGACTGCACGACCAAGCACGTCGTCGCCTCGCTGTGGGCCGAGTTCGCCGACGGCACGAAGCTCGAGGCCTCGATCGACAGCGACCTGACGAGGCCCTGACCGCTGCGCGTGCCGCCGTTGCTTGCGATCGGTTCGTCACCCACCGCGTCGCGGTCGAGGGCGACGATCCATGCAGCGCGTCCTTGGCTACAATCCCGAGCATGCTCCGCGCCGCATCGATCATCGCACTCATCGCACTCGTCGCCCTCGTCGCTTGTAACAGTGCGCCGCGTGCCGAGCCGAGCCACGCCCGCGCCTGGCGCGACGACCTCGCGACGCTCGCGGCGACCGTCGCGCACGAGCACCCCGAGCCGTTCTTTCACCTTCCGGAGGCGGAGTGGAAGCGATCGGTCGCCGAGCTCGATGCGAAGATCCCGTCGCTCGACGACGCGCACGTGATCGCCGCGCTGGTGCGGCTCGTCGCGTCGGTCGGCGATCCGCACACGATGCTCGGTGCGTGGGGCTCGGCGGGCGTTTACCCGGTGACGTTCACGTGGTTCGACGACGGGATCTTCGTCACCGGCGCGGCGGAGCCGTGGGCGATCGGCAAGCGGCTGGTCGGCATCGGCACGAAGCCGCTCGACGAGGTGCTCGCCGCGATCGCACCGCTGATCGCGCACGACAGCCCAGCCGGCCTGCACGCGCGCGCCGACGACGTGCTCGGCGACGTCGCGCTGCTCGCGGGCCTCGATCTCGGCACGCTGCAAGGGGCGACGTTCGTGCTCGCCGGCGCCGACGGCACGAAGCGACCGCTCGCCGTGGTGCCGGGCAAGGCGCGCGCGGCGGTCGCGCTGCCCGCGAAGCTGCCGCTTCACCTGCAAGGACCGCCTTACCTGTACTGGAACAAGTACGACGAGCCGAACCACCTCCTGTACCTCGCGTACGACGCTTGCGAGGAGGACCCCAAGGCCGGTCCGTTCGCGAAGCTCGCGGCCGGCACGCTCGGGTTCACCGACCAGCACCGCGTCGACCGGTTCGTCATCGATCTGCGCCGCAACCAGGGCGGGAACTCCGAGATCATCAAGCCGCTGATCGACGGGCTCGCCGCACGCCCCGTGCTCGCCGGCAAGGTCTACGCGATCATCGGGATGCACACGTTCTCGTCGGGGATGTTCGATGCGATCGACCTCAAGCGCGAGGTTCACGCCACGCTGGTCGGTGGCCCGACCTCGGGCAAGCCGAACGCGTTTGGCGAGATCAAGCTGGTCGAGCTGCCGCACTCGCACTTCAAGCTGCAGTACTCGACCAAGCGGTTCTCGTTCCCTGACTTCCCAGGTGACGCCCTGGTCCCCGACGTCGTGGTCCCGGTGACCTCGGCCGACTGGTTCGCCGGGCGCGATCCGGCGCTCGAGGCGATCCTCGCGCGCTAGCCGATCTTGTTGCCCGGCCCCGGCTGGGTCGGCGGGCGCGGCCGCGCGGGCGGGATCGCGACCGTCGCGGCGGGCAACGTCGGCGTCATCCGCTGCGCCAGCGCCGCGAGGTCGACGCCGAGCATCTGCTTGAGCTGCTCGTTCGTGATCGCGGCCCTGGTCGCGAAGTTGCCACCGTTCGCGGCGAGCTCCTTGTCGATCACGGTGACCTTGTCGATCGCCATGTCGCCGACGGTATCCATCATCGTGCCGACCAGGCTCTGCAGCTTCTGCGCGACGAAGATCTGGCGCGCACTATCGCCGGCCTTGGCCCAGGTCTCGCCGAGCGAGCGGATCGCCGCGGCGGTCGCCTTGCCCTCCTCGACGATCTTCGAGGCGGCGCCCTTGGCCTGCTGGACCATCTGCGCCTTCTTGGCCTCGGCGGGCCGGACCTTGTCGGCGATCAGCTGGAACCGGACCTGCGCGAGCCGCGCCTTCTGGACATCGAGATCGGCGCTCGCCTTCGCGAGCTGGGCGAGGACCTGGCCCTTGGACTCGGCGACCAGCGCGCCCTTGCGGGTCTGCGCCTCGGCGATCCGGCGCTGGCCTTCGGCGCGCGCGGTGCGGATCTCGGCGTCGACCTTCGCGATCTCCTGGTTCATGAGGTTCGAGGCGCTGTTCTCGGCGGCGAGCGCGTGGTTCTCGGCCTCCGCGATCCGCGAGCGCTTGAACAGCTCCGCGGTCGAGCGCCGGCCGATCGAAGCGAGGTAGCCCTTGTCGTCGCTGACGTGCTGGATCTTCAACGTATCGAGCTCGAGGCCGAGCCGCGCGAGGTCGTGATCGGCCTCGTGGAGCAGCTCGCCCGCGAACTTCTCGCGATCCTGGTTGACCTCTTCGGGCGTCAGCGTCGACAGCACGCCGCGCAGGTTGCCCTCGAGCGTCTCGCGCGCGATCGCCATGATCTGGTCGCGGTTCATACCGAGGAAGCGTTCGACCGCGTTCGCGAGCTGATCGCTCTTGCTCGAGACCTTGACGTTCGCGACGCCCTGCACGTTGAGCGGGATGCCACCCTTCGAGTACGCGCCCGCGACCCGCAGCTCGATCATCATGTTCGTGAGGTCCATGCGATCGACGACCTCGATCAACGGGATCCGCACGCCGCGACCGCCTTGCACGACCCGGTAGCCGATGGTCCGGTTGTCGTCGAGCTTGCGGTGACCGCCGGAGAAGATCAGCACTTCGTTCGGCGGGCAGATATAGATGATGCGCTTGAGGATCAGCGCGAGCAGGACCAGCGATCCGAGGATCGCGATCACGGCGACGATGATGACGTTCTGCATCTACGTTCTCCCCTGGCCGCCGGTGGTACCGGCGCTGGTGCCGGCGCTGGTGCCGGCGGTGGTGCCGGTGATGACGCGCGCGACATCGACGCCGAGCGTCTTGTGGATCTGCTCGAGCAGCGCCGCCATGGTGGCCGGCCGCGATGCGGCGTAGGCCGGGATCGTCTTGCCATCGCCGCCATCGATCAGGTTGACCTGGCCGACCGTCACGCGCCCCGCGGCCTTCGCCACCGCGCCGAAGATCGCGTCGAGGTGCTGGAGCACGAACATGTCCATCGCGCGACCGCCGCTGTCGCGCCACGCCGCGGAGACCTCCGCGAGCGAGGCCGACATCGCCTCGCCGTCGGCGGAGATCGGCGCGGCCTGGCCGGCCGCGAACAACTCGCGGACCTGCGCGTCGACCTCGGCCGGGATCGTGACCTCGGCCTGGAGGCGGAGCTGCTCGAGCTCGCCGCGGACCTTCTGCAACTCGAGCTCGGCCTCGGCGCGCGCTTGCTGGCCCGCCGCTTCGGCGCGGTTGACCTCGTTGACCGACAGGCGCTGCGCGGCCTTCGCCACGTCGCCGAAGATCGCATCGAGGTGCTGGAGCACGA
>JBDTEH010000013.1:0-3213 GCA_039922635.1 Kofleriaceae bacterium
GTCGCGAACGAGCAGGGAGCTCAGGCGACTCGGCATGACCTCATGCTCGGACCACGTAGGTGCCGGCGATCCAGTCCTGGAGGCCGCGCTTCTCGCTATCGAAGCCGATCCACAGGAAGCCCAGGAACAACGTGGCGGCGCTCGCGAGGTAGCCCGCGCACCGGGCGGCCGCGCGCGCGGGAGAGGGTGGATCGCCGTAGACGTCGATCACCTTCATCTTCATGACCTGCATGCCGAGCGTGCGGCCGCGGATGCCATGGAACAGCAGCAGATAGACCATGCCGATCGCGAAGAACAGCACGAGGCCCATCACCAGCGCCGGATCGGTGGCGAGCACCAGGTCGATCCAAAGATCGACATCGAACAGGTGGAGGTTCGAGGGCGGCAAGTGGATCCCGGCGATCTTGCTGGCGAGCAGCGTGACGATCAACGCCGAGGGGATCACGATCGCGAGATCGATCGCCGCGGCGACCAGGCGCTTCCAGAACCCGACCACGTGGACCGAGGCAGCTTCGCGTTTGCTCGGCCGGGTCGGTCGCTCGATCACGTCGCGCTGTCCTTCGACAGCGCTGCCGCGCCGGGACAGGCCAGGCTCGGCGAGCGTCGGCACCGGCTCGTCGGTCATCTTCACCTTATACGGCCGGCCACCGGGGTAAGGCAACTACCCGGCATCCTAGGACTTCCGGCGCGACCCGGCCGCGGCGTCGCCGAACACGCCGCGCGCCATCAGCGAACGCTCCGCGCCGGCTCGACGCGTATAGATTTCCGCGCGCTCCACGTGGATCGCGGGATCGTCCGGCGCGGCCTGGCTGGCGAGCTCGACCAGCTCGCACGCGAGCGCGAGGTCGCCCTTGGCGGCGAGCTCGCGGGCGCGGATCGCGAGGGCTCCCGGACCGCCGGCCAGCCTCGCGAGCTCCTCCGCGACCGCCGCCTCGCGAGCGGGCTTGAGGTGCGCGGGGTTACCGTCCCACCAGCCGCCGTAGAGCCGGTACAGGTTGCGGACCACGAACTCGGGCTCGTCGTAGATCGGCGACAGGTAGGGCCGCGCCAGCAGCTCGGCGGACGGCTGGACCTGGGCCAGGATGGCGTCGAGCCGGAGCCCGCGGTTCATCAGGGTCACGACCTGGTCGACGAGCGATTCGAGCAGGCTGGCGGTGTCATCGAGCGCCCGGTGGACGGCCGCGGCACCCCAGATCGGGACGCCGTGGCCGGGCACCAGCACCTCGGCGCCCTTGCGATCCATGGCGCGCAGCGCGGCCGCCCACTCGCGCGGGTAGCGCTGTGCCTTCTGCGGGTTGCCGCAGTTCGGCGACGCCCAGATGAACAGGTCGCCCGTGCACACCGCGCCGGCATCCGCGACCCACAGCCAGGTGTGATCGTCGGTCTCGCCGAGCGCGTGGTGGAGCTCGAACGTGCGGCCTCCGACGACCAGCTCCTTGCGATCGCGGTAGGTCTCGTCGGCCGCGCGGAACTCGCTCGGGAACCGTGCGGCGGTCTGGAACTGGCGCTCGTTGATCGCCTGGTTCCAGCCGTGGGTCAGCCGGTAGCGCTCGTGGCGGCGCGCGACCGCCTCGTGCGCGATCACGTGGACCCGGCGGCCGGAGTCACGCTCGTAGAGATCGACGCCGAAGCAGTGATCGACGTGGCCGTGGGTCCACACCGCGGTGTGGACCGGGCGCTTGGTCAGCTCGCGCAGCCGCTTGCGGGTCGGCTCCGCGAGGATGAAGCTGCCGGTATCGACGAGCACCAGCCCATCGTCGGTGTCGAACGCGGTGACGTTCGCGAAGCTCGAGACGAAGTACGCGCCGGCGGCGATCGGCTCGGCGAGGAAGCGCGGCGCCATCGGCTGCGCGTCGGCGGTGAGGGGGCCGGCGAGGAGTTGCTCGGAGAGTTGGCGGAGCGCGGTCATCGATTCCGGATCACCGCCACCGCGACGACCGGCGCGGTGTCCGCACGCAGCGTGGTCGGCCCGAGGCAGAGGCCCGCGAAGCCCGCGGTGGCGAGCTGGTCGAGCTCGATCGGCGCGAGCCCACCCTCGGGACCGCTGATGATCGTGAGGTCGTCGGCGGTCGCGAGCTCGACCCGCTGCGCGCTGGCATCGAGCACGTACCTCGCGCCCGCCGGCAACCCGCGCAGCGCGGGCCGCAACTCCGCGTAGCTCACGCTCGGGATCGTGGCGCGCCCGCTCTGCTTCGCCGCACCCTCGATCACCGCGGCGTAGTGCGCGAGCCGGGCCGTGCGCTTGGCCGGGTCGAGCCGCACCACCGAGCGCTCCGCCATCCACACGATCACCTCGTTGGCGCCGACCTCGACGAGCTTCTCGAGCGCGTAGTCCATCCGATCGCCCTTGATCAGCGGCAGCATCACGCGCAGGTAGGGGCGTGGCTCGATCACCGACTCGATCGCGCCGACCTCGACGCGGGTCTCGGTCTCGGTCATCGCGATGATCGTCACGGCCGCGCGGTGGCCACGACCATCGACGAGCTCGACCGGATCGCCGACCCGAACGCGGCGCACGCGCCCGAGATAGTGATGGTCGTCGCCGGTGATCGCGAGCTCGCCGGCTCGGAGCTCCGCGACGACGATCCTCATCGCGTCAGCACCACCGTCGACCATTGCGGATCGAGCGTGCTCGGCCGCACGTGCACGAGCGTCATGCCCGCGGCGACGAACTCGTCGGCGAGCGGCTGCGCCTGCGGCGTCAACAGGCCCGACAGGATCAACGTGCCGGTGGTCTTCGCGATCAGCTCGGGCGCGAGCGCGCGCAGCACGTGGGCCTGGATGTTCGCGAGCACGAGCGGGAACGCCCCGGCGAGCTGCTCGAGCGGCGTGATCGCCGCGGCGATCGCGACCCGATTGTGCGCGGCGTTCTCGAGCGTCGCGGCGACCGCGATCGGATCGTGATCGATCGCGATGCACTGCGCGCGGGGCCAGCGCTTGACCGCGGCGATCGACAGGATGCCGGAGCCGCAGCCGACGTCGAGGATCTGGTCGGGCTCGAACCCGCCATCGGCGAGCGCCTGGAGCTCCTCGAGCACCAGCCGCGTGCTCGCGTGGGTGCCGGTCCCGAACGCCATGCCCGGATCGAGATCGATCGTGACATCGCCGGGCTCGGCGGTGTAGCGCTCCCAGCTCGGCACCACGACGAACTGCCGGGTCAGCCGGCTGACCTTGAAGTAGCGCTTCCAGGCATCGCGCCACTCGAGCTCGGGC
>JBDTEH010000014.1:0-3052 GCA_039922635.1 Kofleriaceae bacterium
CGGACCGCCACCGCGCCGCAACGCGGACACGGGCCGCGAAGGATGACGTTGCGCAGCGTCGATCTGGTCATGAAGTAGCCACTCACTAACCCGATGACGGAGACCGCCAAGCCCCAGAACGTTCCACCGAAGTTGTCGTCGTCGAACATCGTTCCGGAGCTCGGGCGCGCCAGGTGAACGATGAGTGCGACCGCACCGACGATGAAGATGGGACCGAACCAGTTTCGATTGGGGAGTCGGATCGTCGCCTCGTCTGGCATGCGAGAAAATCTACACCAAGGCGCTACCCGACCTTCGAGTTCGGACCAGATGGCCCTTTTACGGCGTTGATCTGTGGGTATGTGGAGTTGAACGCCTCGTGCGCGTGCATCATCTTCGTCGAGTTGCTTGGCCTTCGACTTCACGTCAGCTGCCGCTCATGAGCGAGCACTTCAAATGCGATCATCCTGCCAAGCTCGGCGAAGCCTACGAAGCACGCGAAGTCACGGCGCTGGCGCATTCTCCTGCGGCGGTGATCTAGTATCGTCGTATGGCTTCTCCGGGTACCGCGTTTCTGGCTGCCTACCTGCCGTGGCGCCGCATGGCGCACGACGAGCGCGTCGCGCTGGTCGACCGCAACGCTGCGACGGTCGATCCGCAGCTCCGCCACGCGATCGAGTTCTTGCGCAAGGGCCTCGCGATCGAGGAGAAGCTCGTCGCCGAGACCGACGCGCGGCTCGCCGCGTTGCCGAAGGCGGAGCCGGCAGCGCCCGCGGAGCAAGCCGCCGCTCGCGCGGGCGCGATCGCGCGTGACGCTGCGGTCGCGGTGGCGGTCGCCGCACACCTCGCGTACCTGCGCTGCTCCGCACCCGATAACCCCGATCTGCGCGAACAGGCGCACGCGCGCGCGCAGCAGCTGAAGGAACAGGCCGATCGGCTCGCGAGCGCGCTCGAAGCGACCGGCCTGCCGAGCGTGAAGCCGGAGGCGCATCGTGTCGCGGAGATCGTCGCGAGGGTGCGCGACCTCGAGCCGACGACGGACGCCGGATACCGCCAGCTCAACGATCTGGTCCGCGACGTCACTGCGGGTTGCGACGAGATCGCGCGACATCTGGACAAGGCTGCCGTCGCAGCACCCGCACCCGCACCCGCACCCGCACCCGCATCCGGCGGACCGGTCACCGAGGTCACGCTCGATGCGGACGGCCTGCTCACCGCGCTGCCCGCGACCGCGACGCGGGTGAAGGTCCGCAAGGCCCAGGGCCGGATCGCCGAGATCGTCCGCTCGCCCGTGCTCGCGACCCTCGAAGCACTGAACCTCGATAATCAGGGCGTCACCGACGACGATCTGATCGCGCTCGCCGCCTCGCCGCACGTCGCGCACCTTCGCCGGCTCGACCTCCGCTACAACCCGATCTCGGCGCGCGGGATCGAAGCGATCGCCGGATCGCCGAACCTGAACCACCTCGAAGCGGTGTACCTCGACGGCAACCCGGCCGATCCGGTCGATCGCCTCGAGTACTACGACGAGACCCATACGCACCGCGTGCCGACCGCTGCGGGTAAAGCGCTCGAAGCCAAGTACGGCCCGCTGCGCTGGCTCCACCCGAGCTGAGTCCTGCTGTCTCCCGGCCCGCGTCGAGAATCGTAAAGCCGGCGTTCGGCGAGGCCTCGCCGCGCAGTTGCGTCTCCGGTGCCTTCGCCGGAGCGGAGGAGGGTCACGGCTTCGGCTGGAGCTGAGGAAACCGGTCTTCACCGTCAAACGCGGCACGGTCGTCCTGGTGCTCTTGCAGGAACGCCTCGAGCTCCGCCGACCTCTGCTCGGGCGGGATCTTCTTGATCGCCTCGATCGTCAGCTCGGCGTTGGTGCCCACGTTCTCGATGCCAGGCACGATCCCGCGCGAGCCCGCGCTGACGCCCTCGCGATAGGCATGGTCGATCAGGCTCGCCACGACGGCATCGCGCATCTCTGGCGGGATGCGCTTCATCACCTCGGGCGGCATGTTGGTACCGAGCGTGCCGACCATCGCGGCACCACAGATCGAGATCCCCGCGGGGTCGCTCTCGAGGCCGACGACGCGTCCTTCCGAGATCACGGGGATCAACCGCATCTCGGGCGGCGCATTCTTGAGAATGTTGTGGATGCCGCCGGGCGCATCCGGGTTCGCGCCGATCGCGGGGATCACGCGATCGACGATCCGCGTGGTGCCATCGGCGTACGTGACCTCGACGGCCATCTTGCCGGGCGCCTCTTCGATCGGCTTGACCTGGATCACGTCGGCCTGGACGTGCTTGATGGTGTCGCTGTTGAGCGTCCGGTGGTTGCGGTCGACGCGCGAGCCGAGGAACGGATCGAGCTCGGCCGCGATCCGTGAACGCTCCTGTTCGGCGCGTTCGCGCTGGAGCGACGACGTCGTCGGATCTTTGATGATGTCGTCGAGCTCGGCGATGCGGCCGCGCTGGTTCGAGACGTGCTCGGTGATGATCTCGTGGTGCTGCTCGGTCAGCTCGGGCGGCACCGGCTTGCCTGCCTTCACGAGATCGCGAATCTCCGCCTCGACCGCGTCGAGACGCTCGGCCAGCTCGCCGGTCTTGGGCCGCGGCATCTGCCCCGCGACCTCGACCGACGCAGCGCCGCCGTTGGCCGCGTGCTCCATCGCCCACTCCGAGGTCGGACCGCCGCCGATGCCGAGCACGCGTTCACCCGCGAACGCCTCCTCCGGCGTCGCGAGCGCGGCCTCGCCCGACATCATCTGACCACTCTGCTTGAGCGTGTCGGCGTCGCCCGGGGTCATCTGGGCCTTGCGCGCCCCTTGATCCTCGGTCGCCAGCTCGCGCGCTGGTCCCATGCCCGTCGAGATGTCGACGCCTTGCTTGGTCTTGATGACGACGGTCTCGATGATCGGCTTGCCTTCCGCATCGACGCCGGTCTGGAGCTGCGTCGGGACCCCGACCTCGTAGCCGATGACCTTGCCCTCGGCGTCGTGGATCGGCGTGAACTCGAGCGAGCCGATCGCGCCCTCGGAGCCGACCGTGCCGACACCGGACGAGTTGCGCTGCGCGGCCACCTGGA
>JBDTEH010000015.1:0-5938 GCA_039922635.1 Kofleriaceae bacterium
CGGGTTCCTCGCGCGCCAGTTCGATCTCGCCGGTGGCGATATCAAGACGATCGCGCTCGACGCTGCGTTCGTCGCAGCGGGACAAGATCGTCCGCTCGCGATGGCTGACCTGATCGGCGCCGTGTCGCGCCAGATGATCAAGCAGGGTCGGCCGCCGAGCGCGAGCGACTTCAAGCATCACCTGCCATCGACCCCCTCGAACGGCGCGAACGGCGCGAAGGAACGCGTGTGAAGGACGGTGCGCGATCCGAGGCCCGCGATGTCGCGGCGCTGCAGCCTGCAGCGAAGCCGTACGGCATGTCAGCGCGTGATGGTGGCAACGGTGGAATCGGCAACATGAAGATCGGCCACCATGTTCGAGCCGGCGGCGATCTTGCCGGCTTTCCCGGGGCGCCGCTCGATAACCAGCGGCAACAGGCGTATCTGGACCGCCTCGGTCCGGGACAACCGCTCTCTCAGAGCCTAGCCTCAGAGCTGTCCTCGCTCTATCGCCACGATCTCTCCTCGGTCCGGGTACATCCCGATGCAAAGTCGGCGGCGGAAATGAACGCCCGTGCGTTCACCATCGGAGCTCACATCGCAGTCGCGCCCGGAGAACCAAACCCGGAGAGCGCGAATGGAAAGAAGCTCGTTGCTCACGAGCTGGCGCACGTCGTTCAGCAATCGCGTGGGCAAACCGGAGTGCAAGGTCATGGCCTCGGACGAGATAGCTACGAGGCCGAAGCGGATGCAGCTGCCGACGCGGTCGTGACCGGTCGCGCGGTCCCGCGCCTGTCGGCCGTTCGGAGTGGCGTCATCCAGCGCCAAGACAAGCCGCAGGCAGATCAGGGCCAGAGTTCCGATAAGAAGGGGGACAAGAAAGCCCCCACTGATCCGAACGCACATCCGTCACTCACGGATCAATATCCATATCTGCTCGGCCTGCTGGCCGAGGAAGACATGGTCGCGCTCGAAGCCGCGTCGGAGACGCGCTACTCCAAGCTACGCCCCAAAGGGGCCGAAGCGCAACCTGGCGACAAGCCCACCAAGGCGCTTGGCAAGACCTCAATCTCGGTCCCACTGAACAAGCTGTTGTCGCCCGAGGCTAGATACGTCGACGTATCGTCTTGGGACACGATCTACGGTGTCTTGCGCGGTCACGGTGCACCAGAGCTCGTTGGCGGTCTGCTTCGCAACGAGATGATGCGCCGGTTCTTGACGAACAACGGTCTGTCCGGTGAGTCGCTCGTCGATATCAAGCTCGATGATCCGGACGGTAAGAAGCACGCCCCCTCGCACCTTTTATTCGAGATCGCGGGGACGCGGTTCCCGACGACGCTAGGGCAGATCACGCCAACAAACCTCAAGGAGGTGCTCACTGCGTTCCGACTCGAAGATGCGGTCGGAACGGTCGGCGACGAGGCCAATAAAGTCGCGATGGAGGTCGCCCTAATCGAGGAGGAGGAGAAACGCAACGGTCAGGTTCAAGACCGCGTGAAAGATCAGGCGGCACGTCCACAGTCGCACAGCCCAACCGAGCTGCGTGCGCTCGCGGCGCGCCTCGCTAGCGACAAGCAAGCCGCGACCGACATGGCGGCCAAGGCGGGATACGTCGCACCAGGGGCCGAGAACCTCGCGGCCACCTTCGGCGGTTTGCTCGACGACATCGACGGTGCGCTCGCGGCTCAGAAGAAGTGGCTAGCCGAACATCACACGATGCCGACCGATGCAGAGATGTACGAGGAGGACGGCACCTGGCTCGTGACCCAGGGCAGCAAGCAATGGGACAAAGGCGGCGCTCACAAGATCGTCTCGGGCCTCGCGTATACCGGTGCGGTCGCCGTCGCGATCGCCGACGGCCTGGGAAATCTGTTCTCGTTCGGATATCAGAACGACGAGGGAACGATCAACGAGGCCTACAACGCTGGCCAGATCTCGTGGGACGAGCGAACGGATCTCGAGTTCTCCGCACTAGGTCGAGCGGCGGCTGTGGGAATCGTTACCGTCGCCGTGACGGTCGCCACTGCGGGACTCGGTACGGAGGCGGCGCTCGGACTCGGACTGGCGCGCGGCACATTCGCATACGGCGCCGTTGTGGTCACCGGCGGCGCGCTGAGCGGTACGCTGGTGACCGCTTCATCGCTCGGGACGAAATCACTCGTAACGGGCGTTGGCGATTTCTCGGGACCGAACGCGCAGTCTATTTGGAAGGCTGGGATGCCGTCGGCCACCGAGTGGAAGTGGGGGCTCGCGATGGGGGCGGGGGTCGGCGCGCTGGCAGCGTTGCCGAATGCACTACCAGGCCCGAGCGGGATGGTTGTTCCAGGGGGCCCACGTCCAGTCCAGACGATCAATGTCGACGGCTTCGATATCGACCTCTCCCACGACCTCGCGGTCGGCACGCATCCCGATGGGCGCGTCGCATTCATTCGCCCGTCGGGAGGCGGCATCTACAAACCGGGACCGGGTGGCCTCCTTATCCCACTCAAAGAAGTCGGGGAAGGTGGTGTTCCTCGCTCGATGATCGTTCCCGACGTGGCCGGTCCGGTCGTCTCGGATGCTGCAGCACTGCCCGGAAACGCCGGATCGACGTCGCTGGTCCCGTATCAGCCCGGGGCGAACGCGATGGTGCCATATCGGCCCGGTGCAAGCGCGATGGTTCCTTACGGTGCAAATGCGGCGCCGATACTCGTGCTCGACGCGAACGCGGCAGGCCAGGTTCCGATCGTCTGGAATGGCCAGCCAATGATGCTCGGCCCGAACAGCGACATCCTGCCGCCGCCAACGCCGATGACCTATCCCGGCGCCACGGGTGACGAGGTGGTGTCGAGCTTCCTCCGTGCGAAGCAACTGAGTGGCGCCACGACCCCCGACTCCGACGTTGTCAACACGCTCATGCGCGAGTACGGCACGACACTGCCGGCCCCGTCGGAACCAACCGGTCTCGACGCATTCGATCTGTTTGGCCTCAAGAGCTCGCAGTCACAGTTCCCGCAGCTCACCGCCGGACCACAACCTTTTGGCTTTCTTCCGGCCGCGAAACAGCCGTTCGGGTTGCTGGCGGGAGCCATCCCCGAGGTCTACGACCTCAATCCATCTGGATCGTATCTGCCGCAGGTCGCGGCAGGTACCGCCCCCAAGTTCACGTCGACAACGCTCGGCAAGAACATCATGGAGTCCTACGGCCTGCCGCGAAGTACGTCGTTTAGCGGCTGGCAGCCGCATCACATTCTCGTCAAGGAGCTCGCTCAGATGCCTCAGATGAAGGATCTGGCGATCAATCTCGATGATCCGACGAACGGGATCATGATGCCCGAGCGCGCGACGTTTCGGGCGGGCTCCGGGACCATCATGCCGCACGAGGGGTACCATTCGATCTACAGCGCGGCGATGAAAGAGGCTGTCGGCAAGATCGATCCGACGCTGCCGGCGTCTGTCCGAGAGATCAAACTCTTTAACCTGCAGCATAGGGCACGCGCGGCGTTGCAGAGCGGTGCGCCGCTCTACGAGCGTGATGGCGCGACGATTGAAGGTTGGCGCGCCCTTCTCGATTCCAAGTGAGCAAACACATGAACTTCGGCTCTCATACTCCCCTCGTCGAAGAGATCCTTGCCACCATCGAACGCGGCGAGATTTTGTCACCACGCGTGTCGGTGTCGGAGTCTGAGTCAGGCGCTCTCGTCGTCCACGACTTGTTCGAGGCGAAGCGATACGCATGGTCGCGGCCGATCGCAGGTGATGAAAGCTCGACATGGAACGACCTGCGCGAAGACGAGGTCGCGCCGTTCCACGCGACGCCATACGATCACCCAGAATCGAAACCGGCATATGACGCCATCGACGGTCTGTTGCCCCGGCTCTTGACGTTACTGCGCGCCAAGATGCCCGCGATCTATGGCGAGCTTCTCGACGACGTCGCCGCCGATCTGCAGCACTGCGCGATGAATCGCGCATTGTACGGTCTGGTCCCGAATAGCTTCTGGGAGCGGATCTGGCGCGTGTACGCGTCAGGTGCTTGGCCATGCGGCTGGGAAGGCGAATACCCGCAGGGACGCATGGTGATCTACCAGCCGCCACTGGGCGGTGCCGCGTGACCACGCGTCATGAGCCGTTCATCACAGCGTCGCAACAACGTGGCTGATCCAGCGTGAGCGAAGCAAGCCGAACCAGGACGATCGACGCACGGGATGTCCTGACTTCTCGGGCGGAGACAGGAAATGTTGCGCGCGGTGGTGCGAACCTCGGCAATCTCGCGCGGGCAGCTGGTCGAGCAGAAGACGCTCTACTCGACCGCGCTGAGTGTCGAGTGGGATGACAAGCCGGGCGAGTTCGTGCGTTGGGGACGGAAGGTGATGCAGTGGGTGCGGAGGGTCGCACCCGGCTGGCATCGCTACAAACATCACCGGATCACCACGAAAGCCGACGCCGCGCGCGCGGCCGGCTTGGAGATGGCGTTTTGAGTTGTCTGATGATCGCATTTCTTGCGAGCCGCGAACCGCCGTCCGCCGCGCGAAGCGCGGACATACCTGCTCGAGGGAGCTCTGTTCGACGAGCGTCCCGTGATCACGATCCACGATGCACCCGATGGCTCGTTCTAGCGAATGGAGGTCTACCACCGAGACAAGGTCCCGATGGTGCTGCAGCGGCCGAGCGATGACGACGCCGAGGCCGCGCGAGGAGAGGTGATCGATCTCGCGACCATGTGCGGGCGTCGCGACATTGCCGAGGCCGTCGAGCGCGCACAGCTCGTGCTCGAGTGGAATGTCGATCGCGCCGAACTCGACGAAGATGCATGGTTCGCATTGCATCTGTGGCAGGCGTGGGTGCGCAGCCGGTCGCAAGGTTGGCTGCATGCACCCGGTGACGGGATCTTCGACGCCGAGCTCAAGCGACGATGCGGCGAACGGATCGATCACGGCGCTTGATCGCCGGTTAGCGGCACAACACGTGCTGCGTGCGTTCGCGCGCCGGCTGCCCGGCTTCGCGGAGTCCTCGCCGCACTTTCTCTACAACGGCTTCCTCGATTTCGACGCGACGATCCTCGAGAGCGAGGACGCATTTCACTGCCGCATGGGCCGACCGCGCCTCGCCGCGCTGTTCGGGCTCACCGGTGCGCTGCGCGGCCGCTTGCGGATCGGCGACGGCCGCACGCTGGAGCTGTACCCCGCGTGACGACGGACTTCGCCGGCGAGCTCGAGCGCCTCGACCTGCTGCTCCACCGCGAGATCTTGCGGCTGCGCGCCGGCTACCAGCTCTCGCTCGACGAGCTGCGCGGTGTCTACATCAGCGACGAACAGGTCGACGCGTTGATCGCGCAAGGTCGGCCGCCGGGCGTGCCGGATATCGTCGATCTGACCCGCGCGGCCGACGAGGTCGAGGCGCGGATCGCGGATGCATCGCCGCTCGCGTCCGTCGCGCGCCGCCTCCAGCTCTCGCGGTTCGAACGCGACGCGATCTTCATCGCGCTGGCGCCGGAGCTGAACCTCAAGTACGAGGCGCTCTACGGCTACCTCAACAATGCCGCCGCGCGCCGCCACGCGACCGTCGATCTGATCCTGCGGTTGTGCGGCCGCACGCCGGAGGCCCGCGCGCAGCTCGCGGGATCTGCGCGGCTCTTACGCGACGGCCTGCTCGAGGTGATCGACGCGCCGGGCGAGCATCGGCCCGAGCTCGCGCGCGAAGTCATGGTCACGCCCGCACTGGCGACGGCGCTGCTCGGCCTGCCGGCGTTCGACAACCGGCTCGCATCCTGTGTCGCGCCGGCCGCGGAACGCCGCGCCGCCCACGTGGCCGTGCCCCCCGCCGTCGAGGCCGCGCTGGCCGAGGTCGGTCAGGCGCTCGCGCCGGTCGCACATCGCCCGATCGTGCTCCTCGTCGGTGACGCCGCGCATGCCCCCGAGGCGGCCGCGTTCGCGCTCGCGCGCTGCTGGGGCGGCGGCATGCTGCGCGTGCTCGGCGG
>JBDTEH010000016.1:0-16519 GCA_039922635.1 Kofleriaceae bacterium
GCCGACACCACGAGGATCGCGCCGTCCATCTGCGCCGCGCCCGTGATCATGTTCTTGATGTAGTCCGCGTGGCCCGGGCAATCGACGTGCGCGTAGTGCCGCTTGTCCGATTCGTACTCGACGTGCGCCGTCGAGATCGTGATGCCGCGCGCCTTCTCTTCCGGCGCCTTGTCGATCTGATCGAACGCCGTGAACTTGGCGAAGCCCTTGGTCGACTGGACCTTCGTGATCGCCGCGGTCAGCGTGGTCTTGCCGTGATCGACGTGGCCGATCGTGCCGATGTTGACGTGGGGCTTGTTACGGACGAATTTCTCTTTCGACACAGGCTTCTCCTTAACGAGCAGTCAGTTCTTCGCGGAGCTGAAGGGGTACTTCAGCGTAATGATCGAGTTCCATCGAGTACGTAGCGCGGCCTCGGGAGCGGGAGCGCAGGTCGGTCGCGTATCCAAACATCGAGGCCATGGGGACGAAACAGGCGACGGCTTGTACACCAGGACGTGCGGTAATTCCAGCGACTTTTCCACGGCGTGCGTGCAAATCTCCGAGGACATCCCCCACGGATTCATCCGGGGTGACGACCTCGAGTGCCATGATCGGCTCGAGGATGGTCGGAGACGCCTTGTTCGCCGCCGCCACGAACGCCTTGCCGCCCGCGACCTTGAACGCAAAATTGTTAGAATCTACAGGGTGATAGCTACCACCGACGACCTGGACCCGGAGGTCTGTCATCGGAAATCCCGCGATCACGCCACGCTCGACGGCCTCCGCCACTCCCGCGGCGATCGCCGGGGCGTGCTCCGACGGGATGTCGGTCTGGGGCGCACGATTCTCGTAGACATAGCCGCCGCCCCGGTCGGTCGGTTCGACGACGAGCTGGACGTGGCCGTACTCGCCGCGCGATCCCCCCGGCCCGCCGGCGACGCGGACGAACTTGTTCTCGCCCTCGGCGCGGTGCGTGACGGTCTCGCGATACGCGACGACCGGCCTGCCCACCCGCGCCTTGACGCCGAGCTCGCGGCGTAGGCGCTCGACCACGATCTCGAGGTGGAGCTCGCCCATGCCGGACAACAGGATCTGACCCGACTCGGGATCGGTCTTGACCCGGAACGAGGGATCTTCGAGCGCGAGGCGATCGAGCGCCGCGGTGATCTTCGCGGCATCCTCGTCGGTCTCGGGCTCGACCGCGACGCTGATCACGGTCGTCGGGATCGCGATCGTGTCGAGCAGGATGGGCTGGCGCGGATCGCACAGCGTGTCGCCGGTGCCGATCTTCGAGCCCGCCGAGCCCGTCGCGACGATCGCACCGATCATGCCGCTCTCGATCGCGCGAATGTCCTCGCGGCGGTTCGCGAACATCCGCACGAGCCGGCCGACCTGTTCGAGCTGGCCGCGCGTCGCGTTCAACACCGCGTCGCCGACCTTCAGGCAACCGGCGTAGACCCGCACGAACGTGAGCTGGCCGCCGCTGTCGTCGGACTGGACCTTGAATGCGAGGGCAGCGAGCGGCTGATCGTTGCCGACCTTGCGTACGAGCGTCGGCGTCGCTTCCGGATCCTGCGGATCGCGACCGCGCACCACGCCGCCCGGCAGATCGAGCGGCGATGGCAGGTAGTCGACGACGGCGTCGAGGAGGTTGTGGATGCCGAGGTTCTTGAACGCGGCGCCCACGAGCGTCGGCACGCCGCGATTCGCGAGCGTCACGCGGCGCAGCGCCGCCTTGATCTGATCGGCGGCGAGCTCGCGGCCGGCGACCCACGCCGCCATGAGCTCGTCGTCGTGCTCGGCGATCGCCTCGATCATCGACTCGCGCGCTCGGCTCGCGGCGGGCACGAGCCCGTGCGGGATCGGGCCGTCGGTGAACGTCGCCCCCATCGCGTCGCGATCCCAGGTCCGGCTACGCAGCGTGATGAGGTCGATCACCGACGAGAACGTCGGGCCGATCCCGACCGCGAGCTGGATCGCGATCGGCGTCGCGCCGAGCCGGCTCTTCATCTCCTCGACCACGCGCGCCGGGTCGGCGCCGTCGCGATCGAGCTTGTTGATGAACGCGAGGCGCGGAATGCGATAGCGATCGGCTTGCCGCCACACGGTCTCGCTCTGCGATTGGACGCCCTCGACGGCGGAGAACACGGCGATCGCGCCATCGAGCACGCGGAGCGAGCGCTCGACCTCCATCGTGAAGTCGACGTGACCGGGCGTGTCGATCAGGTTGACCAGGCACGCGGCCTTGCCGTGCGGCCAGGTGAACGTCGTCGCAGCCGCGGTGATCGAGATCCCGCGCTCCTGCTCTTGCTGCATCCAATCGGTGAACGCCGCGCCGTCGTCGACCTCGCCGATCCGCGAGGTGACGCCGGAGTAGAACAGCATCCGCTCGGTCGTCGTGGTCTTGCCCGCGTCGACATGCGCCATGATCCCGATGTTTCGGGTGCGATCCGTGGGGATCGAGCGGGCGATGTCTGGGCGGGTTGCCATCTCGGTTGCGCTCGGTGGTTTGGGCCTCTGCCCACCTTCCGTACGCCTCGGTTTGTTACTGAGTACTTACCAGCGGTAGTGAGCGAACGCCTTGTTGGCGTCGGCCATCTTGTGGACGTCTTCGCGCTTCTTGACCGCGTTGCCACGGTTCTGCGCGGCGTCGACGATCTCGTTGGCGAGGCGGTCGATCATCGTCTTCTCGTTGCGGCCACGCGCGTACTCGACGAGCCAGCGCATGCCGAGTGCGAGCGAGCGATCCGGGCGGACGTCGACCGGGACCTGGTAGGTCGAGCCACCGACGCGACGGCTCTTGACCTCGACGCGCGGGCGGACGTTGCCGAGCGCGCGCTCCCACACCTTCAACGGATCATCCTTGGCGCGCTCCGCGACAAGATCCATCGCGCCGTAGACGATGCCTTCGGCGACGGCCTTCTTGCCATCCGACATCACGACGTTGACGAACTTGGTGATGCGCTTCCGAACGTCGGTCGGGGCATCGGTGTACTTCGGATCCGGGAGGACCTGACGCTTTGGAACTTCACCTTTACGGGGCATGGTCTTTCCCTGTCTTACTTCGGGCGCTTCGCGCCGTACTTGGAGCGCGATTGCTTGCGGTTCTGCACGCCGGTCGTATCGAGCGTGCCGCGGATGATGTGATAGCGAACGCCCGGGAGATCCTTGACGCGGCCGCCGCGGATGAGGACGACCGAGTGCTCCTGGAGGTTGTGACCCTCGCCCGGAATGTACGACGTGACTTCCATGCCGTTGGTCAGACGAACACGCGCTACCTTGCGGAGCGCCGAGTTCGGCTTCTTCGGCGTCGTCGTGTAGACGCGAGTGCAGACGCCGCGCTTCTGCGGGCACTCTTTGAGTGCGGGCGATGCGGACTTCATCCGAACCTTCTCGCGACCGTGACGGACAAGCTGATTGATCGTGGGCATGGAGCGAGCGCGGAATCTTATGGATCCGCGCCCTTCTGTCAAGGCGCAACGACCTCCCGCTATCGGATCTGCTTGAGCAGGCTCGCCGAGGTCTTCTTGACGGTCGAATTCAGGTCATGCGCGGCGGCATACCGGAGGTAGGGAATCGCCGAGCGCCCGATCCCTCGGAGGAAGCTCGAGGCCCGGGCTCGGGTCTTTGCGCTCGATAACATCTTGATTAGATTGCGATTAATAACCGGGTTATTCTTGTAGGCGACGTTGATGTGGATCGCCTGGGCGTAGTTATCCATCGCGACCGACCACCACATCTGGTCGAAGTACAGGCTCCCGAGCAGAAAAGGGATGTACGCGCTCTTCGGCGATTTTTTCTGGAGAATGTGGAGGCTCGCGAGCGCGGCCTGGCGCTTGCCCTCCTTGATCAGCACGACGGCGCCGTGGAGGTTGGTCGCGAGCTGCGGTGCCGCAGGTGGTGTGGCTTTCTGTTCAGCCTCGGCGCTGGTGGCGGGCGCGTCACCGGCTTCGTCCTCGGCGGTATCCGCGGAACCCTTGGCCGGATCGAGATCTTCGGCCTTCTCCGGATCCATCTCGATCTCGTCATCCGAGCCCGAGCCCGAGCCCGAGCCCGATGCCGATCCCGAATCCGATCCCGATCCCGATCCCGAATCCGATCCCGACGCATCGACCTCGACGATCGCGAGCTCCGCGGCGTCGATCGGCGCATTCGCGATCGCCTCCAAAGCTCCATCGCTGTGCGCCACGACGACGGCGGCGACCGCGGCATCGTGAAGGGTCGCCGGTGGGATCGCGTGCCCATCGCGCTGCGTGATCAGGTACCCGGCCATCGCGCTCGCGCCACCGACCACGATCAGCAACGCGATCAACGTGCGCCAGAACCGCGACTTGTTCGGTCGCGCGAGCGCGCTCACGCTCGGCCGCATCGGCTCGGGCTTGGTCGCGTCGATATCCATCAAGGTCGACGCCGCCCCGACGGCCGTCGCGCCCGCCGGCCGCGCGAGCTTGGCCGATTCGCCTTTACCGTGCGGCTCGATCACGATCGGCGCCTTCGCGTTCGTGATCTCGTCGATCGCCTGCTGCATCTCGATCGCGGTCTGGAACCGGTCCGAGGGCGCCTTCGCCATCGCCTTGTCGATCAGCGCCTGCAACCCATCGGGGAGCTCGGTCCCCTCGGGAGCTCGATCGACGAGCCGGGGGATCGGTGCGCCGCGATGCATGCCGAGCAGCGCCATCGTGTCCTCGGCCGCGAACGGGCGCTCGCCGGCGATCATCTCGAACAGCACGATGCCGACCGCGTACAGATCGGTGCGCGCATCGATCGTCGCGCCTGGCACGGTCTGCTCCGGCGCCATGTAGTTCGGCGTGCCGACGACCATGTTGGTCTGCGTGGCATCGCGGCGCGCTTCGGATCCGCCCGCGCCACCGCGCAGACGCGCGAGCCCGAAATCCAGGATCCGCACGCGCTCGCCGTGCCCGATCTCGTCGCTGATCATGATGTTCGCGGGCTTGATGTCGCGATGGATGATGCCCTGCTCGTGCGCGTGCGCGAGCCCCGCCGTGATCTGGCGGGCCAGCGCCATCGCCTGCGCCGGCGTCAGCACACCTACGTCGTCGAGCCGCTTGCGCAGCGTCGTACCGGCGACGAAGTCCATCACGAGGTACGGGTTGTCCTTCCACACCCCGAAATCGACGACCGACACGCAGTTCGGATGGGCGAGCCTGCTCATCACGCGGGTCTCGCGATCGAAGCGCGCCTGGAACTCCGAATCGCTGACGAACGACGCGTGGAGGAACTTGACGGCCACGAGCTTGCCGACCGGCACGCGCTCGGCCTTGTAGACCTCGCCCATGGCACCCGCCGCCATCACCTCGGTGAGCTTGTACCGATCGTCGACGAGCTGGCCGATCCGGCCTCCCGCGGTCAGGTCGTCGCTCACGGCGACGACCCTACCACGCTAGTGCGTCCACTTCTCTTCGCGGCGGTGCTCGCCATCGTCGTACTCGTGCGCCATCACGAAGTGATAGGCCACTTCACGCGTCTTCTCGTTCTCGATGACGCACTCGAACAGCCACTCGCCCTCGGCCTCGGTCGGCTCGACCTGGACGTAGGCGATCTCGGCCGAGAACACGAGCATCTCGCCGACCAGATCTTTCGCCCGCGCGAGCTGGACGACGCGCGTGTGCTCGTCCTCGTTGACGAGGGTCCAGTGAAAATCGTCGTGATCGAGCAAGACGGTCTCGGGAGTACCCGCACGCACGATGCAGTTGGCATGACCACCGAGCCACTGCCAGAACTTCTCGAACGTGAGGGTGGTCGCTACCGTGGCGGTCAGCCGCTTACCCGTCATACCCATTGAGGTTGCCTTGTAGCCGCGCTCGGCCGCTGGTGCAACTGCTAGAACTGCCGGCCTCCCCGATCGAAAGGCTTCTAGCTACCTGGCGCACCGAACAGCCTCAGCGCCTCGCTAGAACCGCCCCGTCAGCGTCACGGCGCCGGAGGTCGGCCCGATCATGGGCGCGAGCCGGACAGACTCCGCGCTCGGCTGATCGAACAGGTACATCAGCACGCCGGTCGCGCCCGCGGCGACCGCCGCGCCTCCGAGGATCCACGTCGCGGTCGCGAAGTGGTCGCGCGAATCGACCGCGTGATCGTACTGGTCGGCGGTGGTCGCGGGCTGGTTGCCCCTGGCGAGCTGGTCGCGGAGGTCCGAGGCCCGCCCGTCGCGGACCAGCGCGACGATGCCGGTCGTGATCGCGCCGGCGGCGAGCGTGCCGGCGCTGGTCAGCACCCAGGGCACGGCGCGGCGGCGCCCGGTGTCGCGCAACGGGGCGACGACCGCGATCGTCGCGCCGCGGCCGAGTACGAGCTCCTTGCCGAACGGCTCGCGACCACGATGGGTCACGACCAGCAGATGCTTGCCGCTCGGCACCTCGAGCGTGAAGCCGGGCGCGGCGCGGCCGTCCAGCGAGACCATCGCGCCCGGTTCGGTGTGGACCGTGACGGTCGCCGGCTTGGCGCGGAGCTCGAGCTCGATCAGCTGCGACTGCCCCGCGATCGCGACCACGCGCTTCTCGGCCGGCTGATAGCCGTCGGCCGCGACGGCGATCAAATGCTCGCGCGGGTCGACGTCGATCAGCGCGAATGGCTCGATCGGCTTGCCATCGAGCGTCGCGTGGAGCCCCTTGGCGACCTCGCCGATCGCGTCGCCGACCTCGCGCAACGCGGTGTCGCTCGCGTGCCCCGCGCCCGACTGATCCGAAATCGTGACCGAGACGCCGAGCCGGGTGTGCTCGACCGCGGGCGCGGCGGGCACGCCGGCGACGAGCTTGAGGCCGAGACGATCGAGCTCGCGCTCCATCTCGCCGAGGCTGTCCGCGGCATCGCCGACGCGGCCGCCGGACTTCACCTGGGCGAGATAGATCCGATACAGCTCGACGGCTCGGCGCACGTACTCCGGCTTCGCGTCGAGCCGGTACTGCCGGCGGTAGGCCTGGGCGGCGGAGAACGCGATCTCGGGCAACGGCAGCGCCTTGTAGGCCTCGTCGAAGTCCGCGGCGGCGGCGGCGAAGTTCTGCGCCGAATACGCCCTGCTGCCGGCGCGAAAGTAGCGCTCGGCGCTCGCGCGATCGTCCGCGTGGGCGGTGGCCGCCAGCGCGAGCACCGCGACCACGAGGCCGCTCGTCCGCGCCTTCATCGGCTCTCTCCCGTGCAGCTGGCGGCGTCACGCGATGTACACTGCGCGAACACGACGAGTGATTCGGTGCCACTCGCGCCCTCGAGCGCGACGACATCGTCGACGCCGTCGCCGGTGACGTCGCCGATCTCGATCGAGGTCACGGCGGTCATGGTGTGGAACAACACCTCGGCGCCGAACCCGCCACCGCTCTGCGCGAACACCCGATACAACGTCGAGCCCGTGCCCTTGCACGCGACGATCAGATCGGCCGGCGCCGCTCCGCTCGAGAACCGATCGCGCGCGGTGAAGTGCCCGGGTGCGGCGTCGAAGCAGACCGCTCCGGGTGCGATCGCCGCGATCGCGGACGCGACGACGTCGATGCAAGCGTGAGGCTGGCCGCTGCCGTCGACCTGACAGACGAGCACGCCGCCGGCCGCACCGGGGTCGCTCGGTGCGAACGCCGCGATCAACTCGTCCGCGCCATCGCCGTCGAGGTCGGCCGCGTGGATCGCCTGGATCACCGAGCCCCCGGGGATCGGTGCAAAGCCGGTCGCCAGGGTCGCGGTGATCGAGGTCGCGCCGATCGTGTTCGGATCGAACACGCTCGCGGTCGGCGACTTCGTGTGATCGAGGCTGAACACGACGTCGTGACCGGCCGCGACCGCCCACGGGAAGTACACCGCCTCCTCGACGCAGCCGCTGTTCGCGGTGCCGAGGCCGCACGCCGCGAGCCCTGCGAGCTTCGCCCCATCGGATTGCGTGCTGTCGAGCGTCACGTCGTTGCCCGCGGCGATCCACACCCGCGGATCGGCGCCGGCGCCCGTCCCCGTGCTCTTCGGCACCGCGATGCCGACCAGGTCCGGATGATCGGCGCCGCCGCCGATCGTCGGGACGAACGACCCGATCGCGGTGCCGCGAAACAGCGTGTTCGCGGCGTACTTCGTCGGCGCGGCATTACTCCGTGGATCGAAGTACGGGATCAACATGCGTTGCGCGCTACCGTGCAGGAACGTCAGGCCGGCGTACGGATCGCCCGGCGTCAGCACGAGCAGATCGGCGACGACATCGAGCGGATCCGCGGAGTCGACGAAGCCGATCTTCGCGAACGCGATCAGATCGGAGAACACGCCGACGCCGATCGGATCGAGCGGACGGTCGAGCGTGCCGAACGCGACATCGAGCTCGACGTGGTTCGCGACCCTCTCGGTGAACGCGATATCGGGATAGCCGTTGCCGTCGTAGTCGTCGATCACGATCGCGGAGACCTCGGCCGCGGTATCGAGCCGGAGCAACTGGTACACCGGATAGCCCAGCACCGACTTGCGGTACAGGAGGTCGAGATCGTCCGCGCCCTCGCCCGCGAGCACCAGGTCGATCGAACCGTCGAGGTCGAGGTCCGCGAAGCCGACATGCGACCACGGTCGCGCCGACTGATACACGGTGGTCCAGGCGGTGCCGGTGAACAAGTAGAGCCCGTCGCTCGTGACGATCGTGTCGTTCGAGTTGCCCAGGACCGCGGGGACGGTCGGCGCGCGGCCGATCAGCTTCGCGGTGCCGGTCGAGACCGGGATCGGCGGCAGGGGATCGCCGCCGATCCCGGCAGTCTTGAACGTACAGTGATGATCGCCGGCGACGGCGGCCACGCCGTCGTAGCGGCGGAGCATCGCCGGGCCCACATCGACGTCGATCAGCGACGGGCAGTGATCCGCATCGAGCGTGAGGTCCGCCAGCACCGGCTTGGTCGTATAGGTGGGCGCGTTCGGCGGGGTGATGTCGGTGACGGTGGACTGCGAGAGCAGATCGCCCTTGTGGACCGCCATCACGCACAGCCGCTTGGCCGCGGCCGGTCCGGTGATCATCGCGACGATGATGTCGGTTGGGGTCTGGCCGTCCGCGTTGACCTGATAGACCTCGATGTCAGCCGGCGCCAGGTCCGCCTGGTCGATGATCTGGTTGCACGGTGCGCCGGTCTTGGGGTTCGAGATATCGACGAAGTCGAAGATCGCGTAGCCGACCTTGCCGTGGGTCGGGCTATTGCTGTCGTCGACGATCAGGCCGCCGATCGCCTGGTGCGTGACCGTCCACACGTAACGCACGTCGAGCGCCTGCGCGGCGGTGGGCCCGGTGATCAGGTTGTTGACATCGAGCGGCGACAGCGTGCCGAACGGCGAGGTGTACGCGACGATGCCATCGGGCGTCGTGATCGCGAGGTCGAGCGATGCGTCGCCGTCGAGGTCTCCGAACGAGGCCGGACCGGTCTGGGTCGGGGTCAGCGTCGAGTCGATCACGGAGAGCGCGCCGGACGCGGCGCCGTGGCGCACGACGATCGACGAGCGCGACACCCCGACGACATCGCCGATCCCGTCCCCATCGATGTCGGTGATCCGGTACTCGTTCGCGGCGAACGCACCCGCGACCTGGCCCTGCCCGACCGTCCCGCCGGGAGCGTGACAGCGATCGTCGGCGCCACACGTGTACGCGGTATTCGGGCAGTCCATCGCGGTCGCGCACGCGACCGCGCACGCGATGCACCCCGGATCGGTCGAGTCACAATCCTCCCCGGCCTCGACGATGCCGTTGCCGCACACGTTGCGAGCGACCGGATCGAACGTCGTGCACCCGGCGACCATCACGAGCAGCACGAGCAGCCGCTTCACGGGTTGCCTTTCCCGAACACGTCGATGATGTCGTCGCGATCCGGTGACTTCGGCCGTGGCTTCTTGACCTTGGGGGCCGCGGTCGCGGCGGGCGTGGGCTCGGTGGCCGGCGGGGCGGGCGCCGGCATCGCCGCGGGCGCCACAGCCCGCGCTGGTTGCGGCGCCGGCGGCAGCGGAGGTGCTGGCTGCCGCGAGGACTCCAGGGGTGGCACCGGCATCGCGGGATCGCCCTTCCTCGCCATCACCGCGAGGACGCTGACCACGACCAGGAGCGCGAGGACGGCGATCCCCGCGACGATCCACGGCACGAGCGATCGCCGCGCCGGCAGGACGAGCTCCGCGCCGCTCGGCATGGTCGCTGCGAGCGCGGGCGCGGGTGGCGACGTCGGTGACTTCGGCGCGGACGGCACGGTGATCCCGGACGGCGGCGTCACCGCGTCGTACGCGAGCGTCGGCTTCGGAACGGCGATGCCGGCCTCCTCCGCCGCATGCTCGAGCGCGCGCATCGCCGCGGCCAGGCTGGACGGCCGATCGTCGCGGTTCTTCTTCATCAGCCACGCGATCGCGTCGTCGACGCCGGTCGGCAACTCCGGCACGATCGTCGAGGGCGGGGCTGGCTCGTCTGCGAGCTGGCGCATCATGATCGTCATGTAGTCGTCGGCATCGAGCGGAACTTCGCCGGTCAACAGCTGATAGGCGACCACGCCGAACGCGTAGTAGTCCGTGCGGTGATCGACGTCCTTGCCGCGGCACTGCTCCGGCGACATGTAGAACGGCGTGCCGATCGGGATCCCGGTGCGCGTCTTGTGGTTCTGCGGATCGTCCGAGCCCATCAGCTTGGCGATACCGAAATCGAGCAGCTTCGGCCAGACCTCGTGGCCCCCCTGCTCGTCGGTTGGCTCGTGCACGAGGAACACGTTCTCGGGCTTGAGATCGCGATGCGTGACGCCCTTGGCGTGCGCCGCGTCGAGCGCGCGCGCGATGCCGCGCAGGATCGGCAGCGCGTCGGCGAGCCCGAGCCGCTGGTCGCGATCGAGCCGCGCATCGAGGGGCTCGCCGTCGAGATACTCCATCACGTAGTAGTTGCGGCCATCCTCGAGGTGGCCGAACAGGAAGATATCGATGATGTGGCGATGGCGGATCTGGTTGACCGAGCGCGCCTCCGCGATGAACCGCGAGACCATCTCGGGGTCCGCGCTGAACTTGCGCGCGAGCACCTTGATCGCCACGACCTTGCCGATCACCGGATGGACCGCGCGATAGACCGTCCCGAAGCCACCCTGCCCGATCTTCTCCTCGATCGCGTACTCGCCGATCCGCATGCCAGTCACGAGCTCGACTTCGGGCGACGAGATGTCCTCGGGGGTGGCTTCCGACATAGGCGAACGAGCTCTCGCGTGGTGCAAAGGGAGCGCCGGTCCGGATGTAGCGTTGCCCCACAACCCCGACGCGAACCACGACGACTCGGTTAAGAACGTGTTCGTCCGGTCACGCCGAAACGGCGTGAAGTTACGCACCATGTAGGTGCCGAACACCGATCGGACGCCACGTCAGGCGTGGTCGTGCGGGTCGTGGTCGCGGGTGTGGATCGGCAACGACATCGTGAACGTGGTGCCGATCCCGTCGGCACTCTCGACCGTGATCGAACCAGCGTGCGCTGCGACGACGCTCTGGACCACCGCGAGCCCGATGCCCCAGCCAGTCGTTTCATGCGCCGAACCTCGCGTGTACATCGTGTACAAGCACGCGCGGACCTCCGGCGGGATCGGCGGTCCGTCATTGTGGACCGCGATGGCCGCGTGATCGCCGCGATGCTTCACCCACAGCGTCACCTTGGTATTCGCGCGACCGTACTTGAATCCATTGGTGATCAAGTTGGACAGCGCGCGACGGAGCTGCTCGGCGTCCCACAGGCCCGGCGTAGGATCGGCGTGCAAGGCGAGCCGGTCACCGTAGATCTCCGAGAGATCGCTGACCAACTCGCGCGCGATGGTCGCCAGGTCGCCGGCATGCATCTGCGTGGTCCGCTGCTTTCCGGCGCGCAGCTGTTGGGTGTCGAGGAGATCGGCGATCATCCGATCCATCTGGCCTAGATGCTTGATGATCCTGGCCGCACAATCGCGGATCCGATCGGGCTCGTCGATCGACAGCTCGATGATGTGCGCCGCCATCGTGGCGATGGCGAGAGGGCTACGCAGATCGTGTGAGATCAGCGCGGTGTAGCGCGTCCGCTCGGCCTCGAGCGCGCACAGCGCGGTCGTGTCGCGCGCGATCACCAGGACGAGTCGCGCCCGCGCGGCCGCGCCGCGGACGACGCGCATGTGGATCGCCAGCCGCCGGACCACCTGATCGACGCGCGCAGTGACCTCCGCGTCCTCGACGAGCTGACCACCGCAAGCGAGTCGCACGACGGCCTGCGGGAGATCGAACGTCGCGTCGTCGAGATCTCTCAGCTCGCACAGCGTGAGCTCGTCATTGTCGGCGATCCCGAACAGCACGCGTGCGGCCTGATTCACCAGCACGATCCGACCTGTCGTCTCGAATGCGATCACACCCTCGGCCATGTTGTCGAGGAGCGCCTCGCGCTCGTCCGCGCGTTCTTGCGCGGCGAGCCCCACGAGGATCAGCCGCTCGTTGGCCTCGGCAAGTTCCGAGGCCAGCGCGACGCTGCGCGGATGGCGCGCAGCGTCGCCGACGTTGTGAATCGCGACGGACTCCGCGACGAGTGGACTTCGAGCCGACTCGTCATCGCGCTGGCTCGTCATCGTGATTACCCGGCCCCCAGCTCGGCACCATCGATCGACTGGACCCAGCATCGGCGCGCCAGCCGGATGATTAACTCGTTCCCCACGAACGCGCCGAGCGTGGTCAGGGTCGCCGTCAGCAGCCACCTGACACGACCGAGGACGACGGTCGCGCCATCCCGCTCGATCGCGGCGGGCAACCCTACTAGCTTCGGGCTCGGCTCGAACGTGATCGCCCCCGCATCGAGCCACCCAGACTCGGCGAAGCTCGTCTCGATCGAACGCCGGGCGATCGCGATCAGACCGCTGGTCCCCACCAGCGAGGCGATCAGCTCGTACAGCGAGTCGATCGCGATCTCGATCTGCGTGGCTAGCTCGCTCGGTGTCACACAGCCGCGGGTCGCCCGTTCCACGATCGAGCGCGCCAACTCGGGCAGCACCGCAGCGTCGAATCCAGCGCCCGCCCCACCCCCACTACGGTTATCCAGCTGCGTTATCATCGTACCTCCCCGCGCTGCCATCGGTCTCTCGATCACCTTGTCCCCCGAGCTACTGGGTTAAAAACCATGTTGTTCGATCCTGGCGCAAGTCCTAGTCGTGCAAACCACGGGCACGATCGCCACGAACACCGCGAAGCGAGAGGCTGCGGTTTCGTTACGTGCACCGTCGCTCGCTCCCGAAAGTCCGACGCGAACACCTCGTGGTTGTGATGTGTCGTCGTTTACAGCCAACTGGCGTCGAGACCCACTCATGAGGCCGAGCAGGGGAATCGCGATTCAGCGCGAGGCGGTGGTGGGCGCCTCTTCGAACGTCGGCTCCGCGGCGCCCTCGGCTGCGAACACCGCGCGGGTCACCGCCTCGAACGCGATCCGGACCTGGGCGTATTGCTCCAGCAGCGGCAGTTCGGTCGAGAGCTTCATGACCTCGTCCCGAACCGCCGCGACCTCGACGCGGTAGCGCGAGAGATCCTCGGCCCGCGCCGGATGGGCCGCATCGAGCGCTCGCCACGCCGCCTCGAGCCCGGTGCGGACGAACGCCGCATGGGTCCGCGCGTCGGGCGCCGAACGATCGAGGTGATGCGTCGCCTCGCGCAGACGCTGCAACTCGAGGGGCTGGTCGGGCGTGAGCGTTTCGAGCACGGTGTCGAGCGCACGCAGCGCTTCGATGACACGCTCGTGATCGACACGGGGCCTGGTGCGATCGAGCTCGTTGGTCGCCGCGAGCAGCTGGCGGGCCTCGAGCGGCGGCTGAGCCGGGATCGCCTCGCGGTCCACGTCCAGCGGATCGGGCGCCGGCGTAGCGAGCACCACGCCGAGGGTTGGCGAGGGAGCGACGGGCGCTGGTGCCGCGGGTACGGACGCACACGCCGTCGCGAACAGGAGCATCGAGATCCATGACGACCGCATGCGGAGAGCTCATGCATAGCGATGACCATGGATCTACGAGCCGCGCTGATCAGCATCGACGACCGCACGGCGTCATTCATGCACCTCGTCGGGAGATGCGCCCGACGATGTACGCCCTGACCGGAGCATTCCTGCTGCTGAGCTGCGAACCGAGCCATGACACGCCGGCGCCGACGCCCGGCGCGATCGGCGCCGAGCTCCGCGCGCCCAGCGTCGAGATCTCGAAGATCCTGTCCGACCCCGCGAGCTTCCGCGGCGAGACCGTTCGGATCGCCGGTCAGGTCTCGCGCGTGCTCTCCGACCGTGCCTTCGTCGTCGCGAGCCAACCGCTGTTCGCTGCACCTCGCGAGCTCGTCGTCGTCGCACCGCAGCCGATCCAATTTGCGGGCATCGCGCTCCTGGCCCGCCAGGAGGTGATCGTGACCGGACGGATTCCTGGCCCGGGCGCCGCACCGGTGGAGTCCGCGCTCGGGCACCCGCTGGCCGCGGGCGTCGCCGATGCGATCGCAGACCGACCTGCGTTGGTCGCGCGCACGATCCGGCGCACCGGCGCCGAGTCGGGCTGGCAAGATCTCGCGCTCGACGCGCCAACGGCCGATGCCATGACAGACCACGCCGAGGCAAGGTGACCGTCACCGCGAGAGTGGGCTGCTGGGCGCCGGCGCGCCCGCTCGATCGCCGCACCCGCACGGTCTGCGTCTGGAGCGACGCGACGACCTGACTCGACCAGATCCGGCGTGCGCCCGCACTTTGCATCAGAGCCTGGCGAAAGGAGACGGACATGTACTGGTACCAATGGTCCTGGATCGGCATGAACTTGTTCTGGTGGCTATTCTGGGTCGCGCTGATCGTGATCGCGTTCGGGTTCGCCGTCCCGGTCCCACGTTCTCGCGTGCGACTCTACGAAGATCCCCTCGCCACGCTGGCGCGGCGTTACGCCGCTGGCGAGCTCACGACCCAGGAGTACGACGAGCGTCGCGCGCGCCTCGAACAGGCGCCTCACAGCGACGTGACCGCGGCGCCTTCTGCCGCATAGCTCGGAGCTCCCCATGCATGCGTTGGCGTTGGCTCACGCGAGCCCGGTGCGGCTGCTCGCTCGCAGATACGGGGTCTGGTCGAGCACGGTGGCGGTGATCGGAGGTACCGCCGTGCTCGGAGGCATGGTCTCCGGTCTCGCGCTGTTCGGCATCGCGTTCGCGCTCGCGTGGAGCGGGCTCCATTCGCGAGTGGTATGTGCTTGGCTCGAGCGCTGCACGATCGCAGATGCGATGCGCTCCAACCGAGACCGCCGCGACGACGCTTTGGACCGTGCGGCGATCGCGAGACACGGGCTCGTGTCCGCGACCCTGCTCGTCGACCAGATCATGGTGAGCGATCCGACGGTCGCCCGGTACATCGATCTCGAGGGGCTCCTCGATCGCTACGTCGACCTCGAGCTCGCGATCGCGCGCTGCTCGGATCTCCACGTCGATCCTGGAGCGACGCCCACTGGAACGAGCTCGGCCACACGGCTGCGGATCCGGGAGCATGGCCTGGCGCTGCAACGCGACGCCGAGGCTCGCCTCGCCAGCGCACGAGACGAGCTCGCGAGCATCCCCGAGTTGTTGCGATTGGTCCTCGATCGCAGCGACCTCGCCAAGCTCGACGTCGTCATGCTCGACACACCCGACGATCCGGTCGCCACCTGCATCGCCCTGCTCGAGGACTGAGGGTCGCCGAAACGCAAAAGGCTCCGCGGTTGCCCGCGGAGCCTGGTCGAGCTCGAAGCTAGCTCAGTCTGCTGCTTCGACCCCGTCCACATCGCGAGCGCCCGCGTGATCGTGCGCGCCGATGTAGCCTTCATCGCTAACGCGACCCTCGTCGCCGATCGTGACATCGACCGTCAGCCGCTTGTACGCGCCCAGGCCGGTGCCAGCCGGGATGAGCCGGCCCATGATGACGTTCTCCTTGAGCCCGCGCAGGTAGTCGACGCGTCCGTTGATCGACGCCTCGGTGAGCACCTTGGTGGTCTCCTGGAACGACGACGCCGAGATGAACGACTCGGTGCTCAGAGACGCCTTGGTGATGCCGAGGAGCAACGGCTCGCCCACCGCGGGCTTGCCGCCGGCCTCGACCACGCGGAGGTTCTCCGCGTCGAACATCTGCTTCTCCACCTGCTCGTCGGCGAGGAAGTTCGTGTCACCGACCTCCTGCACGCGCACGCGGCGCAGCATCATGCGGACGATGGTCTCGATGTGCTTGTCGTTGATCTTCACGCCCTGGAGCCGGTAGACCTCCTGCACCTCGTCCACCAGGTAGCGGGCCAGTTCCTTCTCGCCCAGCACCTTGAGGATGTCGTGCGGGTTCGCCGCGCCGTCCATCAGCGGGTCGCCAGCCTTCACGCGATCGCTCGGGTGCACGTTGATGTGCTTGCCCTTGGAGATCAGGTACTCCTTCGCGAGGTCCGTGCGCTGCTCGTTGTTCACCTCGGGGGTGATGATCAGCTTGCGCTTGCCCTTGGTGTCCTTGCCGAACGACACAACACCGTCGATTTCGGTAATGACCGCCGACTCCTTCGGCTTGCGTGCCTCGAACAACTCGGCCACTCGCGGAAGACCACCGGTGATG
>JBDTEH010000017.1:0-25806 GCA_039922635.1 Kofleriaceae bacterium
CCGGTGCCGCACTCCTTCGAGTTGTCGCCGCACCCCGCCATGGCGAGTGCGATAGAAAGTCCGAGTCCTAAACGTTTCATGGCGCGGACTATCGAGCAGGATTCACTCGGGCGCAACGCCCCGGGCAACTCGATCGGCTCCGTCAGGCGAGCGACGCGTCCGGACCACGCAGCGGGAGCGTGATCACGAACCGCGCGCCGCCGGTCGCCGGCTTCTCGGCCGCGACCGAGAGCTCGCCGCCGTGCTCGATCGCGATCTTGCGGGCGATCGCGAGCCCGAGCCCGGTGCCGGTGGCCTTGGTCGTGACGTACGGCTCGAAGATCTTGTCGCGATTGGCCTCCGAAACCCCCTTGCCGTGGTCGTCGACCGTGATCGTCACCGCATCGCCGCGTGGGTCGGTATGCCACGCCACCACGACCTCCGCGGACGACCCGGCCTCCTCGCCGGCGTGCAGGCCGTTCTCGACCAGGTTGACGAGCACTCGCTTGAGCAGCAGCTTGTCGGCGCGCACGGTGACCGGTTCGGCCGGTGGCAGGGTGACGAGCTTCTGCGCGAACCGCGGATCGAGCCGGAGCTCCTCGACGAGGTCGGCGAGCGCGATCGGCGCCTTCTCGACCTTCGGCAGCTGGCCGAGCGTGCGGAACGTATCGACGAGCCGGCGCAGACCTTCGATCTCCTCCTCGACGATCTCCTTCATGTCGGCGAGTTGCTGCTTGTAGCGCGCGTCGTCGCCCTTGTAGGACGACACCGTCTGCTGGACCGCGAGCTGGATCGGCGTCAGCGGATTCTTGATCTCGTGCGCGAGCCGGCGCGCGACGTCCTCCCACGCACCCATCCTCTGCAAATACTCGATCTGCGAGCGGGTCTGCGCGAGGTCATCGAGCATCGTGTTGAACGCGCCGCCGAGCTCGGCCATCTCGTCGCGGCCGGGAAGCTCGACGCGCGCGTCGACGTGCCCATCGGAGACCCGGCGCGCGGTCGCGACGAGCGCGTCGACGCGACGGGTGATGATCCGGCGCGACATCACGATGCCGAGGAACGCGACGATCACCGACGCGAGCACGATCGTGACGAGGAACGTGATGCGATAGCCGTCGGGCAGCGCGGTGCGGATCTGCGTCGAGTAGGTCAGCTTCTCGATCATCTTGTTGAGGTTCTGATATTCCTCCTGCAGCGTCGCGGACACCGCGAACGTGAGCCGCAGCGAGCCGCCGTTGGCGAGCGGCTGATCGACGACCTTGTCGCGCAGCCGCGCTTGCTGGTGCTTGTCGAGCGGGCGATCGGCCTGGACCACGACGCTGCCGTCCTCGCGGAGCAGCACGAGCCCGCGCAGGTGGGATTGCGCGGCGGCCTCCTCATCGAGGATCGCGTCCAGATCGGTCTTCGGGTCGAGCGCGATCAGCTGCGGCCGGCGCGCCAGGCGATCGGCGATATCGGCGTGGAGCCGCTTCGTGGTCTCGAACAGATCGCGATACGCGTCGAGCGACTTGTCCATCGCGGCGACCGACTCGCGGGCCTCGTTCGCCTTGTAGTTCGCGGCGGAGCGCCCGATCTGATCGAGCAGCACGTACGACAACGCGAACGGGATCAGCACGATCACGACGAGCGCGAACGTGACGCGCCATTGCAGCGCGAACCGAGGGCCGCGGCGCGTGATCGCCGTCATGGCTTGGGCCTGAAGAACGGCTGCGAGCGCAGCTCGAGCACGCGGTCGGCGTCCGCGATCTTCGGGTGCACGAACACCGACACGAAGCTGCCGAAGAACACACCGCCGCGATCGAGGCCGCCGCCGGTGCCCTGCGACAGCCAGCGCTGGACCTCGGCGAGCGTCTTCTTGTCGACAGGGTTGAGCAACACGGTCATCCGTAACGTGAACACGTCGCCATAGGGGAGGGCATCGAGGCGCGCGATCGGCATGTCGTCGATCGAGGTGAGGAGCTTGAGGGCCTCGCTCTGATACTTGACCTTGACCGGCTTGGCGTTGGCGTCGAGCCGGATCACGTAGTCCTCGTCCCACAGGTCGTAGACCACCGAGCGCACGCGCTGGCGGACCGCGATCGGGTCCCGATCGTCGCGCGGATACACGAACGTGTTGATCACGATCGTCGAGGGGAACCCCGACGATAGCGCCTGATACGCGGCCTCGTCGAACAGCTTCTGGATCTTGACCGAGGCCGTGAGGTCGGCGCCGCGCTCGACGAAGCGCATGGTCACGTTCTCGGGGGCGGTGTCGTCGTCGGCGGCCGCGACCGCCGCGATCATCATGATCAGCAGCGCCGCTCGTTTCATCTGACGCGACCCAGCGCGTTGGAGATCGTGAGCTCGAACACGCCGATGTCGGTGTCGATCCGCACGCCGGCATCGGCGTAGATGTCGATCGGCAGCGACCTCCACACCCCGCTGTCGCGGAGCAGCAGCTCGTCGGTCTGCGCGAGGCCCCACAACCCGGCGCCGATGAACCAATCACCGCCATAGACCCGGTTCTTGCCGCTGCCGCGAAAGAGCTGGCTCGTGAACTCGAGCTCGGTGCTGCCGCCGACCTCGCCGTAGCTGGGCTTGTCGGGCCGGGTCCCCAGGATGTCGAGCGGCGCCGCGTTCGACAGCACGAGGCCGAGCGCGCGCGGCGTCAGCATGTGATCGACATCCGAGATGTGGATCCGATCGAAGCGCGGTGCATCGCCGATCACGACGCCTCCGGCGAGCCGGAGCCCGAGTGCGCTGCGCTCGTCGCGGAGCGGCCACCAATGTTCGTAGCGCGCGAACAGCGTCGCGAAGTCGTAGCTGCCTCCGAGCGCCGCGGAGCCGACCTCGGCGCTGCCCGCGAAGTGACCACCGGAGTGCGGCAGGATCGGATCCGCGCGGGTATCGCGATCGAAGCCGAAGCCGGCCGTGACGATCCGGCTGGAGCCGGGATCGAGGTGCAGGTCGACGCCGACGATGCGGCCATCGGCCAACGTGCGGGTCGGAGCGACCGGGAGCTCGGTATCGACCTGCTCGACGCGCAGCCCGGCGGAGATTCGCGACAGCTCGGTCGCGTCGTACGTCACGCCGGCGCGGCCGCCGAACCGGCGATACGGGAACGCGCGGAACTCCGCGGCGGCGTCGCCGTCGCTGCCGGCGATCCGGTACGGCTCGCTGCCGTGGACGAGCGTGAGCGAGCCGTTCGCGCCCCAGCGCGAGCCGTACAGCGAGGTGTCCGAGGCGCGGAGCTCGCCGGCCCACTGATCGCGGTCGCCACCGATGTGACCGTCGGCCGCGTAGATCAGGCCGCCGCCGACGGCGATGCCGAGCCCCAGCAAGTTGCGCTCGCCGACATCGGCGCCGAACCAGTACGGCGACACGCTGTTGGAGCCGAACCACAGCTTGTTGAGCACGAACGTGCCGCGTTCGACGACGTGGATCTCGATGATGACCTGGCCGCGCGCGCTGCCCTTCTTCATCGACAGCGTGACATCGCGGAAGTAGCCGAGCGCGAGCACCTTGAACCGGCTGTCGCGCAGGCGCTTGTCGCTCGCGTGCAGGATGTCGCCCGGTGAGATCGGCAGCGCGCGCCGGATGATCTCGGTCTGCGTCGCGGTGTTGCCGGTGATCTCGATCTCCTCGATCATGATCACCGGACCGAACTCGTGGTCCTCGTGGAAGCGCTCGTGCGGCGGCTCTTCGACCGGTGGCGCGGGTGGGCCTGCTGGCTCGGCAGCCGGTGGCGCCGGTGTCGCCGGTGTCGCCGGTTGATCGGGCGCCGGTTGGGCGCGCGCCGGTGCGGCCAGCACGAGCTGGCTCAGGCACACCAGGACGAGGCCCCGCACGCCTCGAACGTAGCGCACCGAACATGGTGGGTGCTACCTTGACGCTCGTGCGTTGGGCCACGCTCTGCCTCGTGCTGGCTTTTGCCTGCAACGACGTGCGCGCGTACGAGGGTACGTGGAGCGGCAAACGGGTCGGCGATACGCCGGTGTTGCGCGTCGGCGTCGCCGACGATGCGACCGCCACGCTGGCGATCGACGGCATCGACACCCACGGGGTGCGGGGCCACCTCACCATCTCCGGGCTCGTGGCGGACGCCTCGGTCGCCTCGGTCTCGGGCGCGGAGGCCGACGTGTTGTCGGGGATCACGTTCGGCGGCTCGCCGCAGCGCGTGTACCTGTCGTTCGTCGCCATCCCCGACGGCGGCGGCGAGGCGCTCGCCGTGATCGCGCTCTACGATCCGGCGCGGATCGAAGTGCGCGTGCTGCGCGGCGGAACGATGCCGCTCTACGCGATCTTCGCGTTGGCCCAGACATGACGGCGCGTCACGCATGACCGGCGGGGGCTGCTCGCACTGCCAGGCACCACTCGCCGCGGAGGCACGCTTCTGTCCCGCGTGTGGCAAGGCCGCGCAGGCGACGGCGCCCGAGCCCGCCGCCTCGGGCCCGTTGCGCCAGCAGCGCGAGATGATCGGCCGCGAGATCGCGGGGCGGTTCCGGATCCTCGCGCTGCTCGGCGAGGGCGGTATGGGTGCGGTGTATCGCGGCGAGCAGATCTCGCTCAAGCGTGCGGTCGCGGTGAAGCTGCTGCGCCCCGAGCTGTCCGCGAATCAGATGTTGCTGCGCCGGTTCTCCGCCGAGGCGGCCGCGGTCGCCAAGCTCGATCATCCGAACACCGTCAAGGTCTACGACTTCGGCCAGGACAGCGATGGTTCGCTGTTCATCGCGATGGAGCTGGTCGACGGCAAGTCGCTGCGTGCGGTGATGGGTACGGCGGGGCCGTTGCCGCCGGCGCGCGCGTTCGCGATCGCGATCCAGGTCGCCGCGTCGCTGGTCGACGCGCACGCGAGCCAGATCGTGCACCGCGATCTCAAGCCGGACAACGTGATGTTGATCGACAAGGGCAAGCAGCACGACATCGTGCGCGTGCTCGACTTCGGGATCGCGAAGCTCCGCGACGACTCGCGCGCGACCCACCAGGCGATGACCCAGGCCGGTGACATGCTCGGCACGCCGCAGTACATGGCGCCCGAGCAGATCAAGGGCGAGGCGATCGATGGTCGCACCGACATCTACGCGCTCGGCTGCATGCTCTACGAGATGGTCACGGCGCGGCTGCCGTTCGAGGCGCCGTCGATCATGGCGATGCTGTCGAAGCACCTGATCGAGCTGCCGCTGCCGCCTTCGCAGCGCCGGCCCGACCTCCAGCTCTCGCCCGAGCTCGATCGGGTCGTGATGATGGCCTTGCAAAAGGCGCCCGCGGCCCGGCCGGCGACCATGGAGCACTACGCCGAGTTGCTCGCCGGCGTGCTCGCCACGCTGCAGCCTGGGTCCGCGGCGCCGCCGGCACCCACCCCCGGGCAGCTCTCCTATGGAGCGCCGGTGATCACGCCGCAGCCCTATACGCCGTATCCGGCGCCGCCACCGGCGGCTCACGCCTCCGGGCGCCCGGCACCGAGCAAGCTGCCGATGATCATGATCGTCGCTGCGTTGGTGCTCGGGGCTGGCGCGGTCGCCGTGTACTTCGCGACGCGGGGGGACACGGCGCGGCCCGAAGCCAAGCCGGTCGACTCACCGGTTGACCCGAAGCCCGACCCGAAGCCCGAGCCAGCGCACGACGAAGCGCCCGCGAAGGACCCGTGGGCCACGCCGAGCCAAGATCCGTGGAAGGCCGAGGGTCCGTGACCGGCCAGCTCACCAACGCCTACCGCGCTTAGCCGAGGAACGGCGCGTGGCAGCACGCCTCGATGTTGTGACCATCGGGGTCGCGCACGAAGCCGCCGTAGTAGTGCTCGTGATAGTGCGGCCGCGTCCCCGGCTCGCCGTTGTCACTACCGCCGGCCGCGATCGCCGCGGCATAGAACTCGCGCACGATCCGCCGGCCGTTCGCGCGGAACGCGATGTGGATCGGATCCTTCGGTGCACCGTTGCTACCGTCGAGCCAGAAGTCTGGCTTGTGGTTCGTCCCGAAGCCGGCGCCGCCGGGGAACTTCGCCAGCAGCGTGTAGCCGAGCGGGGCGAGTGCCTTCGTGTAGAACGCGATGCTGCGGTCCAGATCGCTGACCCGAATGCCCGTGTGGTCGATCATGGCCCGACCATACCTGGAGTAAGCTCGCGCCGTGGGTGCTCGACAGCTCGTGATGGTCATGGTGGTGGCGGTCCCCGCGACCGCGCACGCGGGCCGTTCGTTCTACGGCTGGCTGCAAGACACGCAGGTGATGCCGGAGCGCGGCGCGGAGCTCTGGACCTTCATCTCCGAGGAGAACCGTCAGGGACCGACGAACAACCGCGATACGACCTGGTGGTTCGCCCCGGCGATCGGGATCAACGATCAGCTCGAGCTCGAGCTCCCGGTCCAGTTCGCGTGGGACCGCGCCGATGACTCGCCGCCGCGCACGAGCTTCGTCGGCTACGGCGCACAGCTCAAGTATCGGTTCGTCACGGCCGACCCGGTCGACGCGCCGGACTTCGTGCCCGCGATCCGCGCGTCGATCGATCGCGTCGTGATCGGCACCCGCGATCACTGGGTGCCCGAGGTCGATCTGATCGGCTCGTATCAGACCGGCAGGTTGGACGCGGTCGTCAACGCCGGGGTCGTCGGCGAGGTCGCGCCCGACGAACAGCACTTCGAGGCCCACACCGGCGCCGGCGTCAGCATCGAGACCGTCGCGGATCTGCGCTTCGGCGCCGAAGTGTTCGCCGAGATCTCGCTCGATAGTGATACCAGCGGCAGCTGGATCGCCGTCGGCCCGAACCTGTCGTGGAGCCACGGCCGTAGCTGGCTGTCGGCGAGCTACGGGATCGGCGTCTATCAGATCCGCGATGCGCCCAAGCTCAACTGGGGGATCGCATTCTGAGCGCGCTCGTGACCCGCGGGGCGGTGCTGGTCGCCGCGCTCGCGACCGCGGCGCACGCCGGCGGCACGGGGCGCGTCGTCGGCAAGGTCACGATCACGGACGCCGACGGCACGCAGGCCAACGCGGACGCGATCATCTATGTCGTCGGCTTCAAGGAGCCACCGGGGCCGACCTCGACGCAGGTCGCCCAGAAGGATCGCAGGTTCGTGCCCGATCTGGTCGCGATCACGGTCGGCGAGCACATCACGTTCCCGAACCAGGATCCGTTCCTGCACAACGTGTTCTCGCAATCGGCGACGCGCAAGTTCGATCTCGGCTCGTTCAAGCGCGGCGATGCGAAGGACAAGGACTTCCCCGATCCCGGCGTGGTCGACGTGTACTGCAACATCCATCCCTCGATGGCGGCGACGATCCTGGTGCTGCCGAATCGCCGCCACACCCACCGGCGCGGCGATGGCACCTACACGATCGAGGGCGTGCCCGCCGGGACGTGGCAGGTGTTCGCGTACACCCGGCGCGCGACCAGGCCCGCGCAGGCACCGGTCACGGTCGTCGCCGGTCAGGACACGACCGTCGACCTCGCGCTCACCCGCGGCGCGGCGCCCGATCACCTCAACAAGTACGGCGAGAAGTACAAGGACTACGCGACGACGACGTATCACTGAGCCGGATCGGGTTCGGCGAGGTACCGGATCATCGAGGCGTCGAGCTTGCTCTGGACGAGCCGGATCACGCTCTCGATCTGATCGACCGGTAGCCGCAGCCGGTCGGCGAGCCGCGCGTGGGTGGCCGCGACCAGCGCGGCACGCGCGCGCGTCAACCAGCGCGCTGCGGTCGCGCGGTGCACGCCATACGCGACGCCGATCGCATCGATCGAGAGCTCGTCGACGATCGAGTGCCGCAGCAGCGTGCGGTCCTCGGCGCCGAGCGTGGCGATCGCCTCGCGCAGCGCGACCGCGAACTCCGTGCGGTACTCCGCCTTGAGCGCTTCGAGCACCGGATCACGCTCGCTCCCCAGCAGATTCTCGAGCGTGCGGCGGCCCTCGAGCGAGACGTCGCGTTGCGCCCGCTTCTTGTGGCGGATCAACTCGCGCGTCGCGGTGATCCGCACCCAACCACGCAGCGAACCCTTGCCGCGATAGCCGGCGAGCCCGGGGGGCTTGCCGTCCCTCGTGACGAGGAGCTGCAGGCGCAGCACCTGCTTCACGTCATCGATCTGATCGCGGGTCGCGCCGACCGATGCGCCGGCGGCGTCGACCTCGGCGAGCACGCGGTCGAACGCGGCGTGCGCGGCAGGGTCCTGCGCCACGCAGGCACCGGCCAGCACGAGGTCCGCCGCGGGGGCCGCGGCGAGCGCCGCCGCGAGCTCGCCGCCGCCGAGCCGCTCGGCCACGAACGTCGCCAGCACGTCCTCGTCGAGGCGAAGCGCCGGCCACGCGGCGCGGCCGCTCGCGAGCAACGCGCCCCACGCGCCGAGCACCGCGGCCGCGGAGCCCGCGGCGAGCCCGCTGGCGGTGGCTAGCTGGCTGACTCGGTCGGCGGGCACGCGTATACAATAGCTCGGTGGAGTGCCTCGACGCGAACGTCGTCCAGGGCCTCATGTCGGGCGCGCTCGACGAGGCCGTGCGTGCGTCCGTGCTCGGCCACCTCGACACGTGTGACGATTGTCGCGAGCTGGTCGGCGCCACCGCGAAGATCACGCTCGAAGATCAACTCGGTACCACCCAGCCGTATCCCGACGAGCTGGTCCCACCGTCTCCCGGATCACCGTCTCCCGGCGCTGGCGCGGCGGCACGTGATATCGGGCTCGATCAGACGATGGCCCCCGACCGCGCGCTCGAGACCACGCGCGACAGCGACTCCGCGATCGCCGTCACGATGCCTCCGCCCGGGCGGTGTATCCCGCCACGCCGGTCGCGCGAGCCCGCCGAGAAGGGCCCGTTCGGCCGCTATCTCCTCGACGACAAGCTCGGGGCCGGCGCGATGGGCGTGGTGTGGCGCGCGCACGATCCCAAGCTCGGCCGCATGGTCGCGCTCAAGCTGCTGCACCGCTACGACCCGGCGCTCATGGATCGGCTCGTGCGCGAGGCCCGCTCGATGGCGCAGGTCAGTCATCCGAACGTGGTCGGCGTGTTCGATGTCGGCGAGACCGAGGGCGCCGCGTTCATCGCGATGGAGCTGGTCACCGGCCGCAGCCTCCGCACGTGGCAGACCGACCAGAACCGCACGATCTCGGAGCTCGTCACGGCGTACGTCGCCGCCGGTCGCGGGCTGTCCGCGGCCCACGGCGCGGGCATCGTGCACCGGGACTTCAAGGCCGATAACGTCCTGGTCGGCGACGACGCCCGGATCCGCGTCACCGATTTCGGCCTCGCCGCCGCGAAGCCGAGCGAGAGCGGAACTCGCCACTCGATCGACGACGTCAACCTCACGGCGGCGGGCTCGGTGCTGGGGACGCCGGCCTACATGGCGCCGGAGCAGTTCACGGGTGGCCACGTCGATCCGCGCACAGATCAGTTCAACTTCTGTGTCTCGCTCTACGAGGCGCTCTACGGCGAGCGCCCGTTCGTGGGCACGAGCTACGACGAGCTGGCCGAGAACGTGATCGAGGGTCGGCTGCGACCACCGCCGCACGGCAGCCAGGTCTCGGGTGGGTTACGCGCGATCTTGGCGCGCGGCCTCGCCCCGAAGCCCGCGGATCGGTTTCCCTCGATGGACCACCTGCTCGTCGAGCTCGCCCGCGATCGCGCGCGACCGTGGCGGCGCACCGGCTGGGTCGCACTCGCGGTCGCGGCGGCGCTCGGCGTCGGCCTGGTCGCGGACTGGAAGGTGCGCGACCGGATCGGCGCGCAGATCGCGGAGTCGTTCGAGCTCACCGGGGTGGAGGTCGACAAGACCATGCACCGGGTCGAGAACGAGTTCGAGCTCGCGTCGAAGGTCGCGTACTCGGAGTCGGCGCTGCGCGAGGTCGCCGGCCATCACGATCAGGCCGATTTCGGCCTCGGCACGGCGGCGGCCGACCGCGAGGATCTCGAAAAGCTGCATGGCACGCTCGCGTCGATGCAGTGGCAGGGCCTCGCGACCGAGGCGCGCGCGATCGTCGACTACAAGGGCCGGCTGTTGTTCACCAGCTTCGCGCCCCAGGTGTGGAACACCGACATGCGCGCGATCCCCGCGGTCGAGCGCGCGCTCGATACCGGCACCGGCTCGAGCATCGTGATCACGTCGTACGCCGATCCGATGTTCGCGCCGAGCCAGGTGTTCGGGAGCGCGCCGCCGCACGGCCTGGTCCTGATGCACCTGCAGGCCCTCGCGCTCGGCAACGACACGACCGGCGCGAACGAGACCCGCGCGATCCTCGTCCAGTTCGAGGACGCCGGCCGGCTCCTCGGAGATCTCCGCCTCGATCCGGAGACGCTGCTCGCGATCGTCGCGCCGAACCACACCTCGGTCGCCGACGAGGGCCTCACCGATCGACTGATCGCGCTCGCGCCGCGCGATGGCATCGCGCAGGTCCACGATCGCGATCACGACTACCAGGTCCTGCAGTTCCCGATCAGCGATCGCGAGCACCACGAGATCGGCCAGGTCGTGATGGCTCGCCGGGTCGATGGCATGTTGATGCGGTTCCCTCGTGCGGCGCTGGTGCTCGCGATCGGGCTCGCGCTCGCGCTTGGCATCGCGCTCGCCACGCTCGCGAAGGCACGACAACTCACGGGTGCGCGCGCGGCGTGAGGGTGTTCGAGCGAGCCGGCCGCCGGCTGGCGCTTTCGCTGTTCGACGGCCAGTTCACCGACGGTTACGAGCCAGAGCTCGACGGCGGCGCAAGGCCGTACTCGGCGAGCACCTGCGCCGTGTGCTCGCCGAGCCGCGGCGGCAGCGTCGGGTTTGCCGGCCGGCCGACCGGGGTGCGGACCTGCAGCACCGGACCGACGCCCGCGCCGCCGTCGATCGTGAAGAACACCTCGCGCTCGATGTGGAGGGGGTGCGCCTGGAGCTCGTCGAGCTCGGTCACGATCTCGACGCAGCAGTCGTGCGGTGCGAGCACGGCGGCCCACTCCGCGGCCGGCTTGGTCGCGAAGATCGCGGCGAGCTCGCCGCGCACCCGCGCCTGCTCGGCGGGCGAGCCGATCAGCTCGGCGGCGACCGGCGGTCGCCCGATCGCCGCATTCAGCGCGAGCCAGAACTTGGGCTCGAGCGCGCCGACCGCGAGGTACCGATCATCGCGCGTGCGATAGACGCCGTAGCACGCGAGCCCGCCGTTGAGCGCCTCGGCGCCGCGGGTCGGGCGCGCGCCGCAATCCAGGTTTCCGAGCTCCGCGGCGAGCAGCGCCAGCGCACCCTCGGTCATCGAGATATCGAGGTGCGCACCCTTGCCAGTGCGATAGCGTCCGACGAGCGCGCCGAGGATCGCGGTCGCACCCCACAGCGCGCCGCCTGCGAGATCCGCGATCTGCACTCCCGGCAACTCCGGAGCGGCGTGCGCGGGACCGGTCATCGCGAGCGCGCCGGCGAGCGCGATGTAATTCAGGTCGTGACCGGCGCGATGGGTGTACGGGCCGGTCTGGCCGTACCCGCTGATCGAGCAGGTGATGATCCCCGGGTTGCGCGCGGCGAGCGTCGCGTGATCGAGCCCCAGCTTGGCCATCACTCCCGGGCGAAAGCTCTCGACCACGACATCGGCCTTCTCGACCATCGCGAGGAACGTGGTGCGAGCGGCGGCGTCCTTGAGATCGAGCGCGCACGAGCGCTTGCCCCGGTTGACCGCGAGGAACCGGCCGGCCATGCCTCCCTTCGCGGGCGGGAACCCGCGCAGGTAGTCGCCAAGCTTCGGATCTTCGATCTTGACGACATCGGCCCCCATATCGGCGAGCACCATGGTCAGGAACGGGCCAGGCAACAGCCGCGATAGATCGAGCACGCGGACGGCTTTCAACGCGTCGACCAGCGGGTGGAGCGCGCCTGGAGACGAGGGCATCCTGGCAGTGTACGATCATCGTCGATGACTCAGGGGCCGCCCTGCCCGGACTGCGGCTCGCTGCTGCGGTGGTTCCCGGACCAGCAGCAGTGGGGCTGCGACCGGTGCAGGGTGATGTTCCCCGCGCAGGTGATCGTCACGCCGCAGGCCTACGCGACGAAGCGTTTCGATGCGCCGCGCGCGAAGCGCCGTGGCAAGCGGTCGCGCTCGAAGCGGCTGCTCGTGTACGGCGCGATCGCGGTCGTGGTCGCCGGCGGCGGCGCCGCCGTGACGCTGTGGCGGATCCACGCGGCCAAGCCGGTCGTCCCGAGCTATCCGGATCGCGACACCGCGGTGCGCGAGACGTTCGCCGCACTCGGCGCGGGCGACGCGACCAAGATCATGGCGCACGCCGGCGCGAGGCTCGCGCCGCTGATCATGACCTGCGATCCGGGCGCGCCGAACGAACAGGCCGGGGACCTCGCGACCATGCGCGAGGAGCTCGCGCGCGAGCTCGCGCAGAACCGAGGCGTCAGCTTTCGCGTCACCAAGCTCGAGGAGACCGGCGCGCCCGAGGTCAAGCAGCGGGGCCACAAGCTGTCCCGCGGTTGCACGCTCGATGCCGACTACACGATCCACACGGTGCACGTCGGGCTCGAGCTCGTGCGTGCGGGCGAGCATTCGACCAGCGACGCGACGCTGCCGGTGGTCGAGGTCGGCGGCAAGTTCTACGTCAGGGCCGCGCCGAGGCTCGGCGGCTGCGACGGTGCCGCCGCGCAGGTCGCGTTCGTCGCGGGGCGCGAGACCGCGGCGGCCGAGCTCGCGAGCAAGCTGTCTCCGGCGATCGCGCGGTCGTGCAGCGACGACAAGTGGCCGGCCAAGGTCATCGATTGCGCCGCGCACGCGTTGTCGATCAAGGACGTGCGCTCGTGCGTCAGCGATCTCGCTCCGGACCAGGTCGCCCGGTTGAGCGGCGCGATCGGCCGCGCGGTCGATCGATCCCCTGCCGCGACGCAGTTGCTCGCGATGGTGCCACCCGCGGCGGAGGTGGCGCTGCCGCCGCCGCCGGTGCCGCCGGTGCCGAGCGACCCGAACGTCACGCTCGGCGCGTCCGCGCCGGCGGGGGTCGCGGACTTCTGGATCACGCCGCGCTCCGATGGCACGTACCTGGTCACCTCGGCGATCGTCACGGCGACGTTCCCCGCGAAGCCGACCGCGAAGGTCGCGAAGTCGACGCGTCCCAACGCCGACGGCAAGTACTTCGACATCTACACGTTCGCGCTCGAGCCCAAGCCGGGCGTGTCGTACCAGCTCGAGATCATCGCGATGGGCCGCGACATGCGTGACGAGGGTGGCTTCAAGAACCTCGAGGCCGAGCTCGCGAAGGTCGGCAAGGTCGCCAAGGCCGACCGCACCGAGGACGGCCGGCCGGTCACGCGGTTCACCGCTGGCGCGATCGTGCTCGACGGCCGGATCGATCTCGCGCGCGGCCTGATCATCAACTCGACGGCGACGACCGACGCCGTGACTCGGCCAACCGGCCAGGCGTTCCTCGCGAGCGTCCACGTCCGCGGTGCCGTCGACCCGGTCGACGATCCGGACACGCTGGTCGGCATCCGCCAGCGCAAGGGCAGCCGTGGCAAGCTCGAGCTCCACGATCCCGATGACAACTTCACGATCACCGTCCCCGGCGTCGTGAAGGTCGAGCGCGCCGTCGAGGCCGCGCATCACGAGGTCGTGGTCACGGCGGCCTCGGTGAGGCGGCGCCCGGGGTTCGTGCTGACCATCTCCGAGATGTCCGCATGGGACGCGCTCGCGATCGGTCCGACGAAGCTCGCGGCGCTACGAGCCGCGAACAAGAAGGCACATCTGATCTGGAACGCGTTCCAGCACCGGATGTACCGCGTGATCTGTACCGAGACGCCGTGCGACCCGATCGTGAAGTCGTTGCACTTCGCCGAGCCGCTGCCGGTGAAGTAGCGACTACTTCGCGATCTCGAGCAGCTGCTGGAGCTTCATCGCCAGCATCGGATCGCCCGAGACGCGCAGCTTGCCCTGGAAGTACAGCTGCATGCCCGCGTTCGGATCGGAGAGCATCGTCTTGAAGTCGTCGCTCGCGACCTCGATCGTGCACTGGGCCTTCCCCGTATCGCCACGGATGCAGGCCGGCGGATCCGCCGTGCAGTCCACCGTCCACTCGCCGCCGCCTTCTCCGCTCACCTTGAAGCAGTAGATCGCGTTCACTTCGCGAGCCTTCTCGGGGTACTGCTTCAACCCTTGCGGGACGAGGTTGTCGAACAGATCTGCAGCGTCCTTGGGCATCTGAGCCATAGCGTTCCTCCGACGAGGTTGTTACCTCGGTCGGCAAGAAACAGTCAACCGTGACCGCTGTTTTCAGTGGGCGGGCGGTAGGTCGACGTCGGTGAAGGCACACGTCGCGGCGTCACCCTCGGTGGGCAGGAAGTTGGCGTTGTCGGTGTAGAAGGTGCGGCGGAAATCCGTGCCCCAGCACTCCGACGCGATCGCCTGAGTGGTGCCGAGGTCGCCACCGGCGACGCGCGCATCGCCACGGCCGGAGCCGGTGGCGGTCCACCGCGAGCGGATCGTCATGTCCTCGAGCAGGGCGGTGCCGCCGGCGTTGCCCTCGACGTCGAACGTCATGTCGCCCGAGCCATCCGTACCCTCGGCGTACGCGTAGTCGGCCTGGACCGGCGAGTTGTTCGCGTCGGTCGACACGATGTGCAGCGCGAGCTGCTTCGCCTCGAGATCGTAGCGCGCGTCGACCGTCCCCTTCGCGTTCGCGTTGTCGATCGGATCGACGCGCTTGCTGGCGTCGAAGTCGATGAAGAACTCGCCGTTGCCCTGGAGCTCGCCGGGGGTCGGATCCGCGTTGCCCGTGATCACCATCTCGAACTGCGAGCCCGCGACGGTCTTGTTGCGGCCCGAGAGCGCGTAGTCGAACGTGCCATCGCTGTTCGCGGTGACGTCGAGCTTGTACTCCGCCGGGTCGAGCGCGGAGCTCCACGGACCCCAGGTGTACGTGGAGCCGTTCACCGTGGTGACCGGGTACTGGACGATCGCGTGGATCAGCGTCAGCACCCACGCACTACCGCCGTTGAACGTCACGGTCGCGTCGCGGGTCACGAGGTAGTAGGTCGCGAGGTCGCCGATCGTGCGGGTCTGGCCGGCCTGGGGCAGCTTGATCTTGACCTGATCCGCGGTCGGCAGCGCGTGATCGATCTCGTCGGTCGGCGTGGCGTCCTTGCGGATGCAGCCGGTAGCGGCCAACGTCATCACGCAGGTGGCGGCGAGGAGGCTCTTCATCACGTTCATCATGGCGGCCTCTACAGCAGCCTCCATACCAAGTCTGGCCAGGGCTCGGCGCGCGGCTTCACAGGCTGATCACGGACTTACGGTGTCGGGTTTTCCAACGGCACGCGCGCCGCTCCCGGCGCCGTCGGAGGGGCCGACAACTCCGGCAAGATCGTGAGGGTGTCGCCGTCGTGGAATGCGACGACCGCATCGGGAGCGACCGCGAGCCCGACCGGATCGGCGCGCTGCACGCGAGGCAGCGGGTACACCCACATCAGCAACGCGTTCGCGGCGTAGCCCACGATGAAGTCATGATCGAGCGAGCGATCGAGCTGCACGGCGATCGCGACGTCGCCGACCGCGTCGATCGCGTGACCGACCAGGCCGATGCCGGGCACGGGCACCGCGACCTGGCCGTGCATCGAGCCGGTGGCGTCGATGTCCATCAGGTTCATCTCGGGCTCGCCGCCCCACCGGCCGGCGTTCGACACGCGGACCATCGGGCCCTGGTCGGGCAGGTACACCGCGCCGAGCATCGCGGTGTAGCTGCGCTCGGTGTTCCACGCCGGCTTGCCTCGTCGCGTCGCCCGGATGATGCCGTCGTCGTCGTGGCGGATCTGCCACGTGCGTTGCTTGTAGGTGATGTCGAGCGGTGGATCGATCGCGGGGGTCGCCGTCGCGGTCCCGGTGAGCTCGTCGACGGCCACCGCGCGGTCGCCGCGTCGCCACAGCAGCGTGTGGTCGTCGATCGCCCACAGGCGCTGCGCGCCGGGCTCGCCGGCGAACTCGGCGACGTCCTTGCCATGGACGGGCACGTAGCTGAGGTCGCCGCCGGTCGGCGTCACCACGCGCACGCAGCCGAGCAGCTGGTCCCCGGTCTCCGGTGGCTGCAGACACTCGCCGAGCAGCACGAAGGTCCCGGCCTGGGCGAGCGGCGGTGCGACGTGAATCCCGGCGGGCTTGCTCCAGACGATCTGGCCGCGGTGGTAATCGACCGCGACGAACCCGAACTGCGACGACGCCACGACCGCGATGCCGTTCGCGACCGCGGGTCCGCCGACATCGAACCGCGGCACGGTCGATCGCGCGGGCAGCGCGACGACATGGCTCGGCTCGACCTTGGGAAACCGCTCGAGTGCGCGCCACTCATCGGTGCCGGCATCGCGCGGACTCACCTCCTTCACGGTGCGCGCGTCGTCGCGCTGCGGCTCGTGCTTGCCCTTGCACGCGATCAGCGCGATCGCGAGGCTCGCGCAGGCCGCCGAGCTCCGGCGCGTCACTTGCGCCCGAACAGCCTTCGCCACAGGCCGCGACCGAAACGTCGCTCGGACGGCGCGGGAGCTCGGTCGGTGACGCGATGCCGCGCCGTCGGATCTCGATCTTCGAGCCCGCGCACGTAGCCGGCGATCCGACCGTCCGACACGAGCAACACGGCCGGCGAGATCGAGCGGCGGCCGCTCTCGTCGTAGCGCTCGCGGGCGAGCTCGGCGAACCGCGCGATCGAGACCGGATCGTCGGTGATCGTGCCGACGAGCAAGCAGCCGCGCGCCGGCGCGGATGCGGCGAGCAAGTCGGCGCCGAGATCGTGGTGCAGGGAGCGCATGAACGCGCGGTCGAGGACCTTCTCGGCGGCATAAAAACTCCCGGAGACCACGATGATCCGCGCCTCCGGATCGCCGCCGGCGACGTCGTCGAGTTGCACGACCTCGTCCGCGAGGTTCGCGTACGCCTCCGCGAGCACGGTGTCCGCCGGCTTCGCCAGCGCCTCCTTGTGGAGCATCCCGAACGTGCTCTCGCCGTCGATCCCGCACACGATGATCGGGAGGTCCGCCGGCGCGTCGTCGGCCACGTCGTCCGCCACGCCATCGGCCACGTCGTCCGCCACGACCGGCCGCCACACGATCTCGTCGAGGACCACGTCGCGGCGATCGCGCAAGCTCGGCATCAACCGGCCCGGCGCCCCGGTCGCGGACGGATGAAGCGACTCCTCCGCGGCGACCAGCAGCTGGAACAGCGACGCGGCGCGGCCGTCTTCGACGACGCGTTGCGCGCGGGTGGTCGGGAACATCATGGTCTCGGCAGCCGCGAGCTGGAATCCGAACGGTACGAGCGCGCGATCCGACTGCACCCAGCGGCCGGCGTACTTGGCGCGCAGCAGCTCACCCGAGAGTGCCGAGAGCTCGAGCACGCGCGTCCAGTACGCGATCTCGTCGTCGCGCGCCGGCGGGTTCGCGTAGGTCTGATCCTCGAGCATGCGCAGCGCGATCGCGAGATCGCGCACACCGACCCGTGCGGCGGCCCGCCGCGCCAGCTCCTTGAACGTGCGGTCCGCGAGCAAGCCGACGGCATAGGGCGATCCGCCCTCGAGGGTCTCGAGGCGCGAGTCGTCGCGGCGCCGCTCGTACGGGGTCTCGCCAAACGACAGCGTGCCGCCCGCGGCGGCGAGCGCCGCACGCAGCATCGCCGGCGGCTCGGCCGCCACGACATAATGCACCGCCGCATCGCGATGGCCTTCGTCGGCGAGCTGCGCGCGTGCGTTGACGATCCGTGCCATCGCGCACAGCACCGAGAGCTCGGGCGCGTCGACGATCTCCTCGCGCGTGCGCAGATCGGTCTGCACCGCGATCGGCTTGCCGTCGACCCTGGCGGCCAGGTCGATCTTGTCGATCGAGCAGTACACCTCGCACCAGATCTAGCACCGAAACCCGTGAAGTTCCCGGGAATCTGCCGCGTGTCGTTGGCCTACTCGCTGGCCTACTCGCCCGGCTTCTTACGCTTGGCCTGGACCTCGCGAAACTTGTCGGCCCAGCCGTCCTTGTTGATCTGCGCCATTCGCGAGATCGCGAGCGCGCCGCGCGGGACATCCTTCGTGATCGTCGAGCCGGCGCCGACGTACGAGTCGCGGCCCACGGTGACCGGCGCGACGAGCTGGCTATCGGAGCCGACGAACACGTTGGCCTCGATCGTCGTGCGTGACTTCGAGACGCCGTCGTAGTTGCACGTGATCACGCCCGCGCCGATGTTGGACTTCGCGCCGACCGAGGCGTCGCCGAGGTAGGCGAGGTGGTTCGCCTTCGCGCCCGCCATCATGTGGGTCATCTTGGTCTCGACGAAGTTGCCGAGGTGGACGTCCTCGTCGATCCGCGAACCCGGGCGGAGGTGGCTGAACGGGCCGATCTGGACCCGCTCGCCGACCTGCGATTCGGCGATCACCGAGTACGGCTTGACGTGCGTCGCCGCGGCGATCGAGGCATCGGTGATCACGGAGCCGTGGTCGACGATCACGTGGTCGGCGAGCGTGGTCTTGCCGCGCAGCGCGACGTTCGCGCCGAGGATCACGTCCGTGCCGAGCGGGCCGACCTCGACGTCGATGAACGTGCTACTCGGGTCGATCATCGTGACGCCGGCGCGCATCCAGTGTTCGTTGATCCGCCGGCGTGCGGCGGCCTCGACGGCGGCGAGATCGACGCGGTCGTTGATGCCGGTGACCTCGCTGAACGGCGCATCGATCGAGGTCGCACCGCCGCGTGCGTACGCGTGGGCGACGAGATCGGTGAGGTAGAGCTCCGCCTTCGCGTTATCGGCCTTGAGCGCGGCGAGGTCCGTGCGCAGGTGGCCGAGCTGGATCGCGTAGAACCCTGCGTTGGTGGCCTTGATCGCACGCTCGGCCGGGGTCGCGTCGGGATGCTCGACGATCTTCGCGAGCACGCCGCGGTCGTCGCGCACGAGCCGGCCGTACGGCATGTCGCGATCCGGCACGGTCGAGAGCAGCGCCATCCCCGCGGGCGAGGCGGCCGCCGCTTCGACGAGCTCGGTGATCCGCTCGGCGGCGAGCAGCGGCGCGTCGCCGGTGAGGATGACGACGATGCGATCGTCGGGCTCGTTCGCGACGGAGGGGAGCGCGCAGCGCACCGCGTGTCCGGTGCCGCGCTGTTCGGTCTGGTGCGCGATTTCGACCGCGCCGGCGCCGAAGCTGGCGTCGAGCGACGCCTTCACGGCCTCGAGCTGATGGCCGAGGATCGCGACGACGCGCGAGGCGTGGGCGGCGCGTGCGGTGGTGACGACCCAGTGCAACATCGGGCGGCCGGCGACCCGATGGAGGACCTTCGCCAGGTCGCTCTGCATCCGCGTGCCGAGTCCGGCGGCCATGATGAAGACCAGAGGGGCTTGACGACTCATGTGAGATGAAACGTACACCGAAGTTTCTCGTCAGCGCATGCCGAGGTCCGGCACAATATCGTCGTGCGTCACGTGTGGTTCGTCGCGCTGGCCACCTGCACCGCGTGCAATGCGCACCTCGGCTCGGACGTCGGGCCGAACGTGATCGGCGCCGATGGCAACACCGCCGATGGCGCGCCCAGCGCGATGCCCGGCGCGATGCCCGGCGCGATGCCCGGCGCGATGCCCGATGCCCACAGCTGTGCGTGCGGCGATGCCCACTCCAGCGATCCCTACATCTGCGAGTTCTGATCGCTCGTACGATCGTCATGCGCTCGTGGATCGGCTGGTGGCGATCCGCGCCGAGATGTTTCGGCGCTGCTCGCGCCTCGCGGGGGCCGCGCCGTGCGATAGACGTAGCGTGCGTGACCTGGCGAGTAGGGCGCTCGTGATCGTGGTGCTGCTCGCTCGCATCGCGGCGGCGCACCAATCGTCGACCAAGTACGTCGACGTCCGGGTCGACGCCGAGCGCGCGGAGGTCACGCTGCGCTGCGAGCCCGGTGATCTCACCGAGCCGCTGCAGCTCGCCCCGAACGCGAAGCCGACCGCGGCGATCGCGGCGGCGAGCGCGAAGGTGCCGGCCTACGTGGCGAGCTGGCTCGCGCTGCGCGTGCCGACCGAGCGCGGTCCGGTCACGTGCATCGCGCGCGATCGCCGCGCGCGTGCCGAGGACGACGGCTTCGTGGCGGTGACCTGGTCGGTCACGTGTGCGCGACCGATCGAGCTCCTGATCCTCGACTTCAGCGCGTTCTTCACGCTCGACCGGCGGATGGAGGCGCTGGTCCGCATCGGTGATGACACCGATTCGATCCGCGTGACCGCCGCCGAGAACCCGATCGCGCTCGATGTCGCGCCGCACCCGCTGTTCGAGTTCACGCCCGAGCGCCTCGCATTCGCGATGTTGATCGTGCTCGTCGCGGCGCTCGCCCGCCGGTTCAGGGACGCCGCGCGCGAGGCCGCGATCCTGCTCGCGATCTACGAGCTCGCTCACGTGGCGGGCGCGCTCGGCTGGATCATGATCCCCACGGCGCTCGCGCAGGTGATCCTGCCCGCGACCGTGATCTACGCAGCCCTCGAGGTCGCCTTCCGTCCGGACGTGCGCTGGCGTGCGATCACGTTCGGCGTGTTCGGCCTCGTCCACGGCATCGCGCATCCGCACGCCCTGATCGCGGACCTCGGGACCGCCCTCGTCACGACCGCGGGCGCGCTCCTGGTGGTGCTACCGCTGGCCCGCACGATCCAACGGCGGATCTGGCTGGCCGGAGCGATCTGTGCGTTCGGAGGCGTGTGGCTCCTACAGGTCGTACTCGCGCGACTGTGACCCAGTTCATGGTTCAAACCGTGAGGTCGACCCGTCTATAATACAGACACATTGGCAGTAACCTCTCAGGCGAGCTCGGGAGACGAGCCAGGGAAGCCTGTCGTCATCTGCGTCGATGACGATCGTAACAACTTGAACGCCCTGGGCCGCGTGCTCCGCGCCCGCTGCAGCGTGCTGCTCGCCGAGAGCGGACAGGCCGCACTCGATCTGCTCGCCCAACATCCCGAGGTCTCTGCGATCCTCGCGGACCTGCACATGCCCGGCTTGCCGGGCGCGGAGTTGCTCGCGCAGGTCGCGCAGCTGCGCCCGCTCACGCGCCGCGCGGTCGTGACCGGGTTTCCGGAATCCGAAGACCTGATCACCGCGATCAACGCCGGCCACCTGCACTACGTGATCACCAAGCCGTGGAAGCTCACCGACCTGTTGCAGGTCGTCGATCAGCTACTCCACACCTATCGGCTCGAGCGCGATAACGCGCGCCTCGTCGACGAGCTCCGCACCGCCAACACGCAGCTGCGCGAGCACGAGGTCGCGCTGCAGGCCCAGCTCAGCGACCGCGGCCGAGAGATCTCGGCGGCGACGGAGCAGCTCGCGCAGATGGGCCTCCAGCTCGATGCGCTCACGCTGCGCGATCCGTTGACCGGCCTGTACACGCACCTGGCGTTTCAGGAGCGCCTGCGCGAGGAGGTCGCGCGCGCGCTGCGCTATGCGCAGCCGATGTCGCTGTTGATCGCCGACGTCGACGCGTTCGCGAGCGTCAACTGCGACCTCGGCTATCAAGCGGGCGATGACATCCTGCGCCGGATCGCGATGACACTCGCCGAGGACGAATCGCCGGATCGGGTGCGCACGAGCGACGTCGTCGCGCGCTACTCGGGCGAGGAGTTCGTGATCCTGCTGCCCGAGACCGCGAAGTCTGGCGCGCTCACCAAGGCCGCGCGGCTGCGTGATGCCGTCGCGAACGCGAAGTTGCCGAACGAGCGCAAGCTGTCGATCTCGATCGGCGTCGCGTGCCTGCCCGAGGACGCGGCCGATCCCGAGTCGTTGCTCACCGCGGCCGAGGCCGCGCTGCGCGGTGCGAAGCGCGGTGGCCCGGGCCGCGTCCACTTCTTCTCGTCGGGCGACGACATCGCGCACAACGATCGCAGCCGCCCGTTCAACAAGCTGCGCGAGCCCGAGCTCGATCGGTTCCGTCCGTATCAAGAGCGGATGAACGAGGTCACGTCGATCCTCAGCCGCGATCGGTCGCTGTCGTGCCTGCTGGTCGATCTGTCCCGCCTGCACAAGGTCGAGCTCGACCAGGGTGTCGCGCACCACTCCGAGATCTACGATCACGCGGCCGCGGTCCTCGATCGGCTGCGCGGCGCGGTCCTCGATCCTTCCGACATCATCTGTCGCTCCGGCGATGGTGACGGCTACCTGATCATCCTCGCGCCGCGCGGCGCGCATCGCCTCGATCTCGAGGCGCTCGCCCAGGCCGTCGAGCGCGCGGTCGAGGAGGCGCTCGCGCCGATGGTCAGCGAGGTCCTCCGCGAACAGCCACGGATCACCGTCGGTGCGGCGCGCGTGCTCGGCAACTCGCTGCTCCGGCCCGAGCGCCTCACCGCGCGTGTGGTGGCCGATGCGATGGAGAACGCGCGCAACCTGCGCGAGCGCAAGGCGCACCGCGACCGGACGACGCTGCAGGACGTGATCCTCGGCGAAGGGCTGACCAGCGTCTATCAGCCGATCGTCGATCTCGGCACCGGCGACATCTTCGCGTACGAGGCCCTGACCCGCGGTCCGCGCGGCACCTCGTTCGAGTCGCCGGCGACGTTGTTCGCGATCGCCGAGGAAGTCGACCTCACGGTCGAGCTCGATCGGGCGTGTTTCCGCGGTGCGCTGCGCAGCGCGATGGCGCTCGAGCCGGTCCACCGGTTGTTCGTCAACCTGTTGCCGATGTCGTTCTACGACTCGGCGTTCATCGAGGTCGAGGTCGGCAACCTGTTGTCGGCCGCGGGCCTGACGCCCGCAAACATCGTGTTCGAGATCACCGAGCGCCTGGCGATCGAGAACTTCACGTCGTTCAAGCGTGCGCTTGGCAACTACACCGCGATGGGCTTCGGCGTCGCGATCGACGACGTCGGCACGCGCCACTCGAACCTCGAGACCGTGATGTCGCTGCGCCCGCACTTCATCAAGATCTCGGACGTCCTGGTGCGTGGGATCGCGCGTTCGACGGTGAAGCGCGAGATGCTGCGCTCGCTGCGCCACATCGCCGAGACGATCGACGCGGTGATGATCGCCGAGGGCATCGAGCACGTCGAAGACGTCGTCGCGCTCCGCGACCTCGGGCTGCGCTACGGCCAGGGCTACTACATGGCGCGGCCGGGGCCGCCGTTCCCGACGCTGTCCGATGCCGTGCGCGCGGAGCTCCGCTCCGTCGAGGGGTCGGGCGCGAGCAAGCCCGCGATCCAGGTCCAGCACGACGCCGACGAGGACGAGGACAACGACGGCGATCTGCCGATCGCGCTCGCGCACGGCAGCCTGACCAGCGCGATCCCACGCCACGTGTTCGGTCGTCCCGAGGACGAGATCACGTCCGACTTCGGGCTGCCGGGCGTCCTGCCGGCGGGAGACCGCCGTCCCCGTGCATCGGAGCCACCCGGACCGCCCTCGGAGAGCGAGCCGGCGCAGTTGTGGCAACCGTTGAGCGACGACGAGGCCACGGGGGAGGCGTTGTTATCGAGCCTGACCGGCCCAAATGGCGACCCCGGTCCCGAAAACGCGGCCGGTGCGAAGCCCGGACCCGGGCGACCGGGTTTAAACTGATCGCGACCGCATGGACCGCAACGCATTTCACAAGCTCTTGGCGTTCGGGGTGGAGCGTGGCGTCTCTGATATTCACTTCGAGGTCGGGTACCCGCCGCACTATCGCCTGCACGGCGAGTTGCTCGGTGCCATCAAGGTGCCTCCGCTCAGCGCTTCGGATACCGAAGCGATCGCGCGGATGATCCTCGCGGACCGCAACATCCAGACCGACTTCACGCGGCGGTTCGCGGAGATCGACGTCTCGTACTCGCTCGCGCAACGCGGACGGTTCCGCGCGTCGATCTTCCGCCAGCGCGGCGCGGTCGGCATCGTGATGCGCCTGATCCCGATCCAGGTGCTCTCGATCGAGCAGCTCAACCTGCCGCCGGTGCTCTCCGAGATCGCGGACGCGCGCCGCGGCCTCGTCCTCATCACCGGCGCGACCGGCAACGGCAAGACGACGTCGATGGCGGCGATGCTGCGCTACATCAACGAGACCCGGCACGCGCACATCATCACGATCGAAGATCCGATCGAGTTCATCCACGAGCCGCAGAAGTGCATGATCATCCAGCGCGAGGTCGGCGCGGATACCGAATCGTTCAAGGACGCGATGACCGCGGCGCTGCGCCAGGATCCCGACGTGATCCTGGTCGGCGAGATCCGTGATCGCGAGACCGCGTCGACCTGCCTCAAGGCCGCCGAGACCGGTCACCTCGTGTTGTCGGCGATCCACACGCCCGATGCGGTCGCGACGATCCAGCGCTACGTCGGCCTGTTCGAGACCGACGCGCAGGACCTGATCCGCGATCGCCTCGGCGACACGCTACAGGCGGTGGTCTGCCTGCGGCTCGTCGCGAGCAAGGATGGCCGGCGCCGGCTGCCGGCGGTCGAGATCCTCCGCGTCACGCGGACGATCCGCGAGTGCATCCGCTCGGGCCGCCTCCAGGACATTCCGGAGCTGATCCGCAAGGGGCGCGACCTGTACTCGATGCAGCTGTTCGATCAGCACCTGATCGATCTGGTCAACGCCGGTGCGGTCTCGATGGAGACCGCGATCTACGCGAGCTCGAACCCCGAAGAGTTCGAGCGCGCGCTCCGCGTCGAGTAGCGAGCTCGCTCGCGGACCTCCCGCTCGCGGTTGTCACGGCGCGGTGATCGCATCGTTATCGATCGCGACGAGCGTTTGCGCGTACGCGCGTCCGTGCAGGGTCGCGGTCGTCTGCAGCGTGATCGCGGTCTTCGAGAAGATCACGCCCTCGAAGTGCGAGCTGGCGTGGATCGTGGTCTGTCCCGCGACCTGCCAGAAGATGTTCTTGGCCTGCGCGTCGCCACTAAGGATCACGTTCTTTGCGGTGCTCAGATCGAGGTCGTTGGAGATCTGAAAGATCCACACATCCGTCGCGCTACCGGCGATCGTGACATCGTTCGGGATCGTGACGCTCGTACCCCACGTGTAGAGGCCGGGCGCCAGCGTCAGGCCACCGAGATTGCCGCTGCCGAGGTTCTTGAAGTCGGGGTTCGTTCGACTGGCGGCATCGGTGTACGCCGCCTGCATCGCGAGCACCGCTGTGGTCAGGTTCGTCGGGCTCGGGGTCGCATAGTCGCTCGCCATCACCTTGCCGGGCGCGACCAGCGAGGGCGACGTCGAGAACACGTTCGAAGCGTCAGGGGTCAGGTCGAAGCCGGTGATGAACGATGCGGCCATCGGGCTGAGGCCCACGTTGCCGCCGGTGATCGCCGAGCCGGTGACGTTCGTGATGCCGCTCTTCGCGAGGATCACGTAGCTCCCCATGCTCGAGCCCGCGGTCGGTGATCCGAGATCGACGGGCGCCGGCCCGAGGCCCGCCGGGTTCGGCGGATTGTTCTGGGCATCCGGCGATTGGTTCGCAGCGTCGGGGTTGTTGTTGTCACCGTTGTCGCCGCACGCGAGCACCAACACTGGCAGTGTGAGAAGAGTCGTAACTAATAGGTTGTGCATCGAAGGCTGCTTCAGCAGCATTCGAGCCACCGGGTCGCGCGCATAGCTGCACGGGCTTGCGTCGAGCGACGCACGAACCGGCTGAGCGAATTCGCCCACCGCCCGGCTCGCGGGCCGAACCCGCGAACAGATGAGCTCCACAGGCGCCCTGGTTCCGCCGGGAGGCCGCTCGTCACGCGCGACGCGCCGAGCCGCGACCGCGACTACTTCTTGCGGCTGTCGTGCGCGCGGCTCGGCGCGGTGACCGGGTGCGACGGCGCCTGCGGCGTCGGGTGGGTGTGCTGCGGCACCGGCGGCAGCGGCTGCGGCGTCGGCATGTGCTGGGGATGCTGTGGCTGTGGCTGCTGCGGCTGGAACGTGCCGCCGCCCGGGTTCGTGGGCTGGCGTCCCGGACCTTCGGGACGCAC
>JBDTEH010000018.1:0-7009 GCA_039922635.1 Kofleriaceae bacterium
GATCATCTTCGCGTTCAAGGACAAGACCAAGGGCGAATACGTCAAGGTCGATCCGGGCAAGGTCCGCGAGGCGCTCACGAAGGCCGGCGACGGTGACCTCGACGTCAGCGACATCAGCTGGGAAGAGAACGACACGCACATCGACGGCATGATGATCCGGTCGCCCCGGTTCTCGGCGCTCAAGCCCGAGTCCGAGGTCAAGGCCAAGGCGGACTTCATGGCGAAGTTCGGCCCGAGTGATCCAGACCTCCGGGCCTCGTGGTCCGGCGATCGGTTCATCACCACCGGCAAGAAGCTGATCGAGCCGGCCGATGCCGCGACCGTGTTCGCGGCGTCCGGCCTCGAGCTCAAGAAGTGGCTGCCCGCCGAAGAGGCGCAGTTCACCCACGCCGACGAGGGCACCGGCGAGTTCAGCGAGACGTTCGCGATGTGGGGGCTCGATCGCCAGTACCAGAAGATCCTCGAGTCCGCGTTCGCGAACACCGAGGTCTCGGTCCAGCAGAGCTATGGGGTCGGCGCGAAGGCCGGCGACAAGCTCCGCAACGACGCGGCGAAGTCGATCATCTACGCGATCTTCCTGATCATGCTCTACCTCGCGTTCCGGTTCGATATCCGGTACGCGCCGGGCGCCGCGTTCGCGACGATCCACGACGCGATCATGGTGATCGGGGTGTTCGCGATCACGTGGACACCCGTGTCGCTGGTCTCGGTCGCAGGCTTGCTGACGGTCATGGGGTATTCGGTCAACGACACCGTGATCGTCTTCGACCGGATCCGCGAGAATCAGGCCAAGCTCAAGGACAAGAAGATCGAACGCATCATCGATATCTCGATCAACGAGATGCTGGTGCGCACGATCCTCACGTCGGCGACCGTGTTCGCGACCACGCTGATCATGAACATCTTCGGCACCGGCGACGTGAAGAACTTCGCGTTCGCGATGAACGTGGGCGTGATCGTCGGGACCTACTCGTCGATCTTCCTCGCCGCGCCGGTCTTCATGTACATCTCGAAGAAGTTCTACTCGGGACCGCCGAAGAAGCGGAACCTGCCGGTCCGGATCCAGGCCGAGACCGTCGTCGATAGCGAGTAGCGCGCGGCTCGCGACTCGCGGCTCGCAGGCGGTGGGGGAGAACGCGAACACGCGAGGTCGCCGCGGGCTGCGTCGCGGCTGGGCGTCCGGCGCGCGACTGTCGAACAACGGCCGGCGCGCGCGCGAACACACATCGGATACGTGCTGGCGCGCAGCGGCCTGCCAAACCACAGTCGCGTGCCGAACCCCATCCGCTCCTTCGCGCCCGCGGCGATCCTCGCGTTGACGTCGTGCCTTCGCGGCTCGCGGCTCGCGACTCGCGGCTCGCGGCTCGCGGTGGGGGAGAACGCGAACACGCGAGGTCGCCGCGGGCTGCGTCGCGGCTGGGGGTCCGGCGCGCGACTGTCGAAGCACGGCCGCACGCGCGAACCCGGATACGTGCCGGCGCGCGGCGGCGTGGACGGTGAAGAACCGATCGCGTCCGCGTCGAATCACGGCGGTTGCACGGCGTTCGCGCGACGTGGAGCGATCCCGGGATCGGCGTTTTTGCCCGGGATCTCGCGCGGTTCGGTGTCAGAGGGACGCCGTAGGTTGCGCGCGTGGATGCCCGTTTGCGAGCGCTCGATGATCGTGTGGTCAACCGGATCTCGTCGACGCTGCGCGTGCGTCCCGCGACGGCGCGGTGCCTGGTCGCGCGAGGCGTGACCGAGCCGAGCGAGGCGCAGGGCTTCATCGATCCACGGCTGGCGGCGCTGCGGCCGCCGCAGGGCCTGGCGGGCATGGCACCGGCGGTCGGGCGGCTCGCCGATGCGGTCGAGCGCGGCGAGCGGATCGGCGTGTTCGGCGACTACGATGTCGACGGCGTGACCACGGCGGCGCTGCTGACCTCGTTCCTGCGCGAGGCCGGCGGGACGGTCGAGTGCGCGGTCGCGCGGCGCGATGCCGGCTACGGGTTCACGACCGAGGCGGCCGCGGACTTCGCGCGGCGCCAGTGCACGCTGGTCATCACCGGCGATTGCGGCACCAACGATCTCGACGCGATTCTGGCCGGCGCGGCGCTCGGGATCGAGGTGATCGTCGTCGATCACCACACGGTGCCCAAGGCCGGGACCGTGCATCCGTCGTTCTCGCTCGTGAATCCGTTCCGCACGGACTCGACGTTCCCGTTTCGCGGCATGGCCTCGGTCGGGTTGGCGTTTTATGTCGCGGCCTCGGTCCGCACCGAGCTGCGCGATCGCGGCTGGTTCAGGACGCGACCGGAGCCGGATGTCCGCGACCTGCTCGATCTCGTCGCGCTCGGCACGGTCGCCGACCTGGTGCCGCTGAACGCGGAGAATCGGATCCTGACCGCGTTGGGGATGCGCCGGCTGCAGACCAGGGCGCGGCCTGGGATCGCGGCGTTGCTCGCGTCGGCGGGCGTCGATCCGGACCGCGAGATCGATGCGCGAACGATCGCGTGGAAGCTCGCGCCCCGGCTGAACGCGCCCGGGCGGCTGGGCGCGGCGGCGCCGTCGCTGTCGCTGTTGCTCTCGGATCATGGCGAGGCGGCCGCGCGCGCCGAGGTGCTCGAGCAGGCGAACACGGAGCGGCGATCGATCCAGGATCGCGTCGTCGCAGAGGCGCTCGCACGGCTCGAAGGCCAGGAGCTCGGGCCGGCGATCGTGATCGCGGGCGAGAACTGGCCGATGGGCGTGGTCGGCATCGTCGCGGCGAAGCTGGTCGACAAGTACCAACGCCCGGCGTTCGTGATCGGGCTCGATCCGGTCGCGGGCATCGGCCGCGGCTCGGCGCGCACGCGGGTCGGGGTCAACCTGTACGAAGCGCTCGCAGCGGCGGCGGCGGATCCGCGGACCGGGCTGCAGCGCTGGGGCGGTCACGCGATGGCGGCCGGCTTCACGGTCGGCCGCGATCAGGTCGGCGCCCTCGCGGAGGCGCTCGGCGTCGCATGCGGCAAGCTCGCGGAGGGCTCGGGCCCGACCGCCACTCACGTCGAGATCGACGCCGAGGTCCCGCTCGGCGAGGTCGACGAGCGGCTAGCGCAAGAGCTCGCGGGGCTCGGTCCGTTCGGCCAGAACAACCCCGCGCCGGTCCTGGTGACGCGCGCGGCCCGCGTCACCTCGGTGCGCCGCGTCGGCGACGGCAAGCACCTCAAGCTCACGCTCGAGGATCGCGAGCACACCGCGCGCGACGCGATCGGTTTCGGGCTCGGCGATCGTCCGGTCGAAGTCGGCGCGTTGCTCGATCTCGCGTTCGTGCCGAAGGTTTCGACCTGGCAGGGCCGGCGCAACGCCGAGCTCGAGGTGTCGGACCTGGCGATCGTTTCGTAGCCGTACTAAGACTGCGACGTGCCCGAAACGGACGACACCGACGTTCCGAAGCTGCCGCGAGGCCGAGGGCTCAAGCTCGGCACAGCCGAGCTGTTCCGGATCGCGATCACGGTGGGGTTCCTGGTCGCCGTGATCATGCTGACCAAGCCGTGCTCGAACGCGGTGTCGACCTTCGTGATCGGGATGGGATCTGGGTCGGGGTCGGGGTCGGGCTCGGGCTCGGCGAAGATCGATCCGTACGAGCGGCTCACGCCGGGGATGACCGAAGATCAGGTGAGGGCCGCGATCCAGCGATCGAAGGCGAAGAACGCTGCACTCGCGGCATCCGGTGCGGCATCGGGTTCGGGTTCGGGTTCGGGTTCGGGTTCGGGTTCGGGTTCGGGTTCGGCATCGGCCGCGTCGATGCGGAAGGCCGTCCCAGAGATCGGCGATCAGCCTCCAAGCGGAGCCGCGACGATCCAGCGCCGGGCCGTTGCGCCGACGATCCAGCGCCGGTCGACCTCGCCGAGGTCGCCGGTCCCTGCGACGAAGCCATAGCAGGCAAGCTCCGCGTAACGCCGACCTGCGCCGGCCGCTATACGCCAGCGCGCGTCGAATGCGCGACGATGACGCTCGACAGATTCGTCAAGAACTGACGGATCTCGGCATCGCCGAGCTTCTTGATCGCGAGGTTCCAGCGTTCGGTGATCGAGTGCACCTGGACCAGCCGCGTGTGCACGCAGCAGATCTGGGTGGCCTTTTCAGATGCGACCTCCTTGACGCTCGCGAGCGCCATCGAGCGGACGAGCTGCGTGCGCGCGCAACCGCACCAGACGGCGCTCGAACGGATCACGAGCAGGCGCTGGTTGGTCACGACGAGGAACACGCGGAAGTGTCCACCCGTGAGCGTCATCAGCATCCCATTGATCGCCGACATCAACTTCGCGAACGGGTTCACGCCCAGAAACAGACCATCGGCCTGGAGCGTGAAATAGATCTGTTCGCCGGCGAGCAGATCGACCCTGCCGAGCGCGTCCTGAAGCTTGGCGTCGCCGCCCGGGGCAGGGCGTGCGGGCATCGGCGGTTGCTGCGGAGGTTGAAGCGGTTGGTATCCGTACTGTTGAGGGGGCTGTCCTGGCTGCATTCAGTTCCTTTCCCGCGCGCCGCCACCCAGTGTGAGGACGGTGCCGCGGACGTGATCGACGAGCAGGACGATGCCGCGCGCATCGCGCAGCTCGTCCGAGAATCTACGCACGAGGGCGCGCCGGTCGGCGCGTGCGATGCCGGCGCGGACCAACAGCTCGGTCGCGACCACGCGAAAACACGGGTCGCCGCAGTAGCTCCGGATCGACGCGGGGGTGAACGCCCCTGCGTCGATGCGCGCGAGGCCCACGCGAGTCGCGCGGAGCTTGCGCGGCCACCGGCCAAGCACTTCGATCGCGAACCGCCCGGGCACGAGGCCGACGCCGACCGCGAGGATCACCACCCACCACGGTGCAAACGCGATCGCCAGGCCGATGGCGAGGGCGGGGACCCCGAGCAGCAAGGCCACATAGCGCTGATACGACAGCCATAGCCGCGCGAGCCCGATCGGACCGATCACCGGCAAGCGCACCTGCCCCCGTGCATCCCCCATCCCCGCAAGCTAGCCCGTGTGCGGTATGCGGCGCTACTACGGCCCGGCCAAAGCACACGCCGATCGTCGACCAACGACGCGAGGGCGATGAAGTCGCGAGCGTGCGCGAACCGCGAGCGTGCGCGAACCGCGAGAGTGCGCGAACCGCGACGGTGCGCGAACCACGACGGTGCGCGAACCGCGAGGTGCGTGAACCGCCACGGTGCGTGAACCGCGAGGTGCGCGATGTCCGAACTTGTGAAACTGTAGTACGTCCCCGTTTCGGAGCGTGTGATCACGCGGCGTTGCACGGGCGCGCTTGTGAAACCGTAGTACGTGCGCGGACAACGACGGTGCGCGAACAGCGGGCGCGGCGACCTCGCGTGTTCGGGTTCTCCCGAGGTGGTCGACCGCGTTCTCCCGAGCGGATCAGCGCTTCCGCAACACCGCGTGGCGACCGCACGGCATCTGCGAGCGCCGCTTGTCGACCTCGGCGCTGTCGAGCGCGCACGCGACCACGCCGTCGCCTTCAGCCCGCTCCGCGACGATCGTCCCCCACGGGTCGACGATCATCGTGTGGCCGTAGCTCTCGCGCTTGGCGTTGTGCTGGCCCCACTGCGCCGCCGCCACGATCCACACCTGATTCTCGATCGCGCGTGCGCGCATCAACACGTGCCAGTGCGCCGCGCCGGTGTGTGCGGTGAACGCCGAGGGGATCACCACGACCTGCGCGCCGAGATCTTGGGTCAATCGGCGGTACAGCTCCGGGAACCGCAGGTCGTAACAGATCGAAAGCCCCACCGGCACGCCCGCAACCTCGACCACGCGGACCTCGTCGCCCGCCACCGTACCGTCGCTCTCGCGGAGCGTCGCCCCACCCGGGATCTCGACGTCGAACAGGTGGATCTTGCGATAGCTTGTCACCAACCGCCCAGCCGGATCGACGACGACGCAGGTGTTGAACGCGCGGTTCGGATCTCCGGGAACGGTCTCCGGAGTGCCGCCGCCGATGATCCACACGCCGTGCTGGCGGCACAGCTCCGCGAGCGCCTTCATCACGGGGCCGGAGCCATCGAGGGTCTCCGCCGCGACCAGCTTTTCGCCCTCGCGCGATCCCAGGAACGAAAAGCACTCCGGAAGTACGACCAGCTGGGCCCCACCTTTGGCCGCCTCGCCGACGAGCCGGCGGCAGGCCTCGAGGTTCACCGCGAGATCCCCGACCGACCGCATCTGCACGGCCGCGACGCTCAGCTGCCAGCTCATGAGTCGTTCCTACCACTTGCCGCGCGAGCCCACAGACATAAAGGGCTTGCTCTCGGATCTGGCGAATGGTACCCATCGGCCAGCTGAAATCGCATCGCGGTTGAGGTGGCCTTCCGGCCACCTTTTTTTTCGCTTCGAAGATGTCCCGAAACCCACTCCAGACCAAGTTGATCCAGATCATCGAACCTGTCGTGCAAGCCGCGAAGCTCGAGCTGGTCGACGTGCGTCTTTTGCTCGAGCAGGGTGGCTGGACGCTGCGCGTCCAGATCGACATGCCGGTCGCGCAGATCACCGACGTCAACGAGGTGCCGACCGAGCGGGTGTCGCTGGTCGAGTGCGAGGAGATGTCGCGTGAGCTGTCCGCGGTGCTCGACGTCGAGGATCCGATCAAGCAGGCGTACTCGCTCGAGATCAGCTCGCCCGGCATCGACCGGCCGTTGCGTACGCCCGCGCACTTCCGTCACTTCGTCGGCAGCGAAGCGAAGCTCGCGCTCGAGCTGCCGCTCCAGACCCCTTCCGGAGAGCGCCGCAACTTCAAGGGCATCCTGCGCGGCGCGACCGATACCCACGTCACGATCGAGTGTGACGGCGAGCCGTTCGAGCTCGTGATCGACGACCTCGACCACGCCAAGCTCGTGCCCGATTGGGATGCCGTGATGAAGGGCAAGTCTGGCGTCGGAGCCTCTGCTCCACCTAACCCGAACAAGCCGGGCCACCGCCCCCGAGCCGACAAAGCGAAGCACAAGCACTAGAGGACGACATGGAAGCCAAACTCGACATGGTTCTCGAGCA
>JBDTEH010000019.1:0-9001 GCA_039922635.1 Kofleriaceae bacterium
CTAGCTCCTCTTCGCTCGGGCCAGCGATCGCGAGCTCGCGCGACAGCGTCTGCGTCTTGCCACCCTCGATCTGCAGCGTCTGCTCGAACGGTTGGTAGCCGGCGTTCTCGATCCGGATCACGGTCTCGCCGGTCTCGACCTCGGTATCGAGCGGCGTCTTGCCCGCCGGCACGCCGTTGATGATCACGTCCGATCCGCTCGGGGTCGACAGAATGCGCAACCGACCGACCGGCTTCAACGTCGCTTGCACGGTCACGGTCTGCCCCGCTTCGACGCGGACCTTCTGCTCGAACTGCTTGAAGCCGTCGAGCCGCACCACGACCGGATGCTCACCCGCCGATACGTGCTTCTCCTGCGGGACCTTGCCGACGGCCGCGCCGTCGATGAACACCTGTGCCTCGGGCACCATCGACACGATCTTCAAGATGCCGCTATCGCCCGCGGCCTCGGCGTTGAGATCGAACTTCACGATCTGCGAGCTGCCCGCCGCGACACTGACCTTCTTCTCGCCGGCCTGCATGCCGGGCGCCTTGACCTGCACGATGTGCTCGCCGGCCTTGACGTCCTTGATGTCGACGGGCACGGGCCCCATGTCGGTGCCGTCGATGAACGCCCGCGCACCCTGCGCATCCGACAGCACGCGCACGACGCCGACGCCGCCGTTGAGCGTCGCCTGGAGCTCGGCGCGCACCTTGGTCTGCTGGCCCGCGGTGACCTGCACCGTCTGCTTCCAGGGCAGCGCCGGTTGCTTGCGGACCTCGATCACGTGGAGCCCTTCGATCACGTTCTGGATCACCGCGGGCGTGTTGTCGGGGTGCTTGTTGCCGTCGATGTAGACCTCGGCATCGGGGACGTCGGCATCGACGACCACGACCCCGTACTTCGGCTTCGCGATCTCCTTGAGCGACGGCATCACCGTCTGCGTATCGTTGTCCGTCGTCGTGTACCAGTTCTCGAACGGCTCGTAGCCATCCTTCGTGATGCGCAGCTGGTGGCGGCCCGCGGTCGTCGTGATCACGATCGGTGCCTGGCCTTTGACCTGGCCATCGAGCATCACGGTCGCGCCCGCCATGCCCTTGGGATCCGCGTCGGCGCGGATATCCAGCTTCGGCGGATCGGCCTTCTTGACGAGCGGCACGAACAGCTCCTGCTGCCGGCGCAGCGCGGCGACCACGAACTGCTTGGTCGCGGTCTCGTAGCCCGGCGTCTCGACGATCACCGTGTACGTCGCCTTGTTGAGCTTGCCTTGCCACGGCGTGACGCCGATCTGGCAGGACTTGTCGCCGATGTAGATCGGGGCGCCCGGTGGCGCCGAATCGATCTTGACCGAGTAGCGGCCGGTCTTGGGGCAATCGGCGGAAGCGGCGGTCACGATCATGACCGAAAACACGATTGCCAGTGCGGCAACACCGGGGAGTCTCATCGACTAACGAGGCTATCAGCCGCTGGCGCTGCTCTCAACTCGGCGGACCACCTCACCGCCTCACAGAGGCACTAACCAACCAACCGCGAGCGCCCCGAACAGTGCGATGCCCAACACGATCCGGTAGATCGCGAACCCCGTGAAGTGGTGAGAGGTAAGAAACCGCATCAGCCACGCGATCGCCGCGTAGCTCGACACCGCCGCCACCCCGGTCCCCACGGCGAGCGCTGGAAGCGGTCCCGGCCCAAACTCCGAGATCGTCTTGTACGCCTCGTACGCGCCCGAGCCCGCGATCGCGGGGATCGAGAGCAAGAACGAGAACCGCGCCGAATCGGTCCGCGTGAACCCGAGCAAGAGCGCCATGCAGATCGTCCCGCCCGAGCGCGACACACCCGGCACGAGTGCGAGCGATTGGGCGAGCCCGATCAGGATCACGTCCTGCAGCGAGATCTCGGCGAGCGGCCGGTACGACGTGCGCTGGCTCGACAGGTGATCGATCACCCAGATCGCGATGCCGAACAGGATGAACATCGACGCCGTGATGTAGAGCGAGCGCAGGTCGCCTTCGATGTGCTTCTTGAGCATCAGGCCGACCACCGCGAGCGGCACGGTGCCGATCGCGAGCAGCCACGGCATCCGGCCCTCGGGCGTGCCCGGCGCGCGGAACATCGCGAACCCGACATCGACCAGATCGTGCCAGAAGTACGCGACCACCGCGGCGAGCGAGCCGAGCTGGATGATCGCGGTGAACGCGGCGCCGGCGTCGGGCTCGTGGAGCAGCGCCGGCACGATCCGCAGGTGCGCGCTCGACGACACGGGGATGAACTCGGTCAACCCTTGGACGAGGCCGAGCAACGCGGCGAGCCACAATGACATCGCGAAGCACGCTAACATTATTGGGGTGAGGTCGCTCCTTCTGGTGATGCTCGGCTGCGGCACGTCCGCGCCTGCGGCACCCGTGATGCTGCCCGCCGCCGCGCACGACGCGGCGATCGCCGTCGAGCCGGGACCGAACGACGCCGAGTGCGACGCGCTGATCGACCACGCGATCGAGCTCCAGGCGCCGGGCGATGCCGGCGTGGGCAGCGCTGCCCGCACCACGCTCCGGGGCGAGGTCCACGCGAAGGTGCTGGCCCGGTGTCGCGCGATGCCCCGCGCGGTCTACCGCTGCGCGATGGCGGCGGCGACGCTCGACGCCTTCACGAGCTGCGATCCGAGCTGAGCACGCAGCGTTGCCACCCGGATTCGGACCGGCCGAATCCGAGCCCGAGCCCGAGCCCGAGCCCGAGCCCGAGCCCGATCTTCGGCTCGAGCGCTGATCAGCTCAGCCGATCAGACCCTCTGTGGCAGGGACCTACGTCAGATCGACGAGCTCGACCTCGAACAGCAGCGTCGCGCCGCCCGGGATCAGGCCACCACCGACCCCGCGCGCGCCGTAGCCGAGCTCGGGTGGGATCACGAGCGTCCGCTTACCGCCGATCTTCATCGACATCACGCCCTCGTCCCAGCCCTTGATCACCTGGCCGACGCCGATCTGGAACTCGAACGGCTCGCCGCGATCGACGGAGCTGTCGAACTTCTTGCCCTTGGTGCCGTCGCTGTACAGCCAGCCGGTGTAGTGCATCACGCAGGTCTGGCCGCTCGCCGGACTCGCGCCGGTGCCGACCTGGGTGTCTTCGTAGCCAAGTCCGGTGGACGTCTTCTGGATCGCCATGATGGCGGAGCTTACTCGACCATCTGGGCGAGCTGCCAGCGCTGCGCGTGCAGCTGCTCCTGCGCGCGCTGCTGGCTGTTGCGCTGCGCGGCGAACACCCGGGTCGTGACGAACATCTGGGTGAAGATCACGCAGAACAAGAAGAACACGATCGCCTGTGGCGGCGCTTCGACCGCCCAGGGCTTGATGTGCAGGCCCGCCGCGTCGGTGCTCCAGCTCGACGGGATCGTGCCCGACATCTCGAGCGCCAGCGGGATCGCGATCGCGAAGATGTGGAACGCGAGCGCGAATAACGGCCGGTTGAACCGCGGCATCATCAACATGATCGGCAGCGACCCGAACGCGAACAACGGCAGGAACAACAAGCTGCCCGCGATCGTCCCGACCAGCATCAGCAACACGAAGTGGCCGCTCGCGAGCGCGAACGTCCAGAATGCGGTCAACGGCTCCTCGCGGCGCGACGCCGCGTAACAGGACGCGGCCTGGAGCAGCGTGACCACTCCGAGCATCCCGAGCGGCCACGCGCCACGGATCCCGAGCAGGACCGCCAGCAGGACGAGCGCGAAGTTCGCGAGGTAGGCCCACGCCCCGCGCAGCAGCACCAGCTTGGTCGCCCGGTTGTCATCGGCGACGAGCGTCTTGCGCGCGGCGGCGGGGATCGGCCGGGGCACGTCGACGAGCAAGCGACCCAGGATGCCCTGGGCCTCGGTGTTGCGCTGGTCGAGCGCGATCGCGCGCGCGGCCTCGCGCATCGCCTCGCGCCGCGCGTCCTCGTTGTTCGCGGCCGGCTCCAGTGCGCGCGCGAACGCGAGCGCGGCCTTCGCCGCATGCTCGCCCGCGAGCTGGCGGCGGCGTTCGACGTCGCGATCGCCGTCGAGATAGCGCTGGACCGCGTCCGCGAGCTCGCGCGCGCTCGCGGGGCGCAGGTCACGCTGCCCGGCGGTCGCGCGTGCACACAGCTCGTCGAGCTCTGGCGGGATGTCGCGGTCCGGACAGCGGGCGGCGGGGCGGTGCTCGGCGGCCGCGAGCGTGATCTCGAACGGCGTCTCGGACGAGATCGCCGCGACGCCGGCGAGCAGCTCGAACAGGATGCAGCCGAGCGCGAACACGTCGGTGCGCGGATCGACCGGCTCGCCGCGCATCTGCTCGGGTGACATGTACCCGGGCGTGCCGAGCAACGCCCCGGCCTGGGTGTGGCCGCCGCTGTCCGAGTCGCTGCGCAGATCGCCGGTCTCGATCGAGCTCGCGGGGACCGCCGGCTCGGGCTCGTCGACGATCCGCGCCAGCCCCCAGTCGAGCACGTAGGTCTCGCCGAACTCGCCGAGCATGATGTTCGCCGGCTTGAGATCGCGGTGGATCACGCCGCGCTGGTGCGCGAACTCGATCGCGAAGCAGATGTCGATGAACCGTCCGAGCAGCTTGCGGCGCGTCCACTCGGCGTCGCGCGTCACGATCACGTCGTGCAGCGTGCGACCGGTCAAGCGCTTCATCGCGAAGAACGGCTCGTGGTCGGCGGCGCCGAGATCGTGGACCGGGACGACCGAGGGGTGCTCGAGCCGGCCTTGCACCCGGGCCTCGCGCAAGAACCGCGCGATCGCATCGGCGTCGGTGCGGCCTCGCATCATCTTGATCGCGATCTCGCGATCGATGCGGACGTCGTGCGCGAGCCAGACCTCGCCCATTCCACCGCTCCCGAGCAACGCGCGGAGCACGTAGCGATCGTCGGGTGACACCGGGATCCGCGCCGGAGCGTGGCCGACGCGCGCATCGTGCGTTGGCGCCGCGGGGTCCGGGATCGTCGGTGCGTGGCCATCATCGGTCATCGCTGCGATCGTGCCACGGCCGGCTTGTTGCCGGGGATTCCGAGTTACCCTGACGCCTCGCCGATGCGCCGCTGGTTCGTGATCTTGTTCGTGTTTGTCGGGCTGCGCCAGGCCGCTGCGGCGACCGCGACCGTCGAGTTCGGCGCGGTCGCGATCGGCTCGTCGCAGGTGCGCTACCTCAACGCGTCGAGCCTCAACATCGACGCGACCACGTTGACCTCCGCGGCGATCCAGGGCGACCCGGATCATTGGTTCTCGTTCGCGGGCAACGGCTGCGACGGTGGGACCAGCTGCACGTTCGTGCCCGCGATCGATCTCTCCGGCACGGCGAAGGTCGTCGCGTTCCGCTGCAGCCCGCCGATCGACGCGACCGGCACCCACGTCGCACAGCTCGCGTTGCACGGCACGCCCGTGGACCCGACCGCGATCCCGCTCCTGGTGTGCGCCGCGAGCAGCGGCCTGCTCGAGTTCACGCCGCCCGACGGCATCCTCGATTTCGGCGGCGTCGATCTCGCGCTGGCGATGCCCACGGCGATGGCGACGGTCACGATCAAGAACATCGGCGCCGCGCCGGTCACGATCGCCGCGAGCTCGCTGACGGGCGCCGACGCCAGCCGGTTCGTCGCGGCCACGGTGCCGCTCGGTCCGCTCGCGCCCGGCGCGTCGATCCCGATCGCGGTGACCTACACCCCGATCGCGGAGCGCATGCTCGCGGATCCCGATCGCGCGCAGATCGATCTGACGCTGACCGGGCCGGTCGCCAGCACCGTCCTCGCGATCCAGCTCCGCGGCCACGGCATCGCGCGCCACGCCTCGCTGGTCTCGGTCGGCAGCGTCCCCGACACGTTCGTGAACCCTGGTGGGGCGGCACCGAAGGTCGCGGTGACGATCGCGAACACCGGCGAGGCGGCGCTCGGCTTGTCGCTTCCCAGCGTCACCGCCGCACCCGTGTGGTCGATCGAGAACCCCAGCGCCGTCGATGTCCCCGGTGGGACGACCTATTCGTTCGTGGTGAGGTTCTATCCGGACGCCGCCGGGCCCGCGCCCGCGACGGTGTTCACCGTGCACACCAGCGATCCGGCGATGCCGGTGATCACCGCGACGCTCGCGGGCAGCGGCAAGGATCGCATGGTCGCGATGGGTCCCCCGCTGATCGATCTGGCCTACGCGGGGATCGGGACGACCGTGACCACCGCGGACCGCGGCGATCAGCTCGCGATCACGAACCACGATCCGGTCAACACGTTTCGGGTCCGCTCGTTCACGATCCTCGACGCGAACGACGCGTTCGCGATCGAGCTGCCGGTCGGCACGGTGTTGCAGCCGGCGAGTACGGCGACGTTCGAGGTCGCGTTCACGCCGCCCTTTGCCGCCACGTTCGACGCGACGGCCGTGCTCCGACTCGACGACGATCCGGAACCGGCCGCGACCGTGGCGCTGCACGGTGAGGGCGTGTTCGTCGCGGGCGTGGGGGGCGGTGGGTGCTCCGCGGGCGGCGACGCCGGCGGCGGAGCGGCGATCGCGATCGCGCTGCTCGTGGTCGCGCGCCGTAAACGACGTCCCACGGGGCTGGGCCCCACCGCGATCGCCGGCATCGCGATCACGCTCGGGGCCGGTGCCGCGCACGCAAACCCGCGCGACCTCGATCTCTCGGTGTTCGATCCGACGCCGGCGACCTCGGCGACTTGGTTCCAGCTCCAGAGCGCGGAGGTCGGGAGCGATGGCGACTGGGCGCTGTTCGCGCTCGCGAGCTACGCGAACCAGCCGCTGATCCTGCGCGCGTCGCCGAACGACAGCATCGCGATCCGCGATCGCATGATGTTCGAGCTCGGCGGTGCCTTCGCGTTCGGCGACCGCTTCGAGATCGGCGTGCGGGTGCCGCTCTACTGGCAGAGCGGCGAGGATCTCGCGAGCCCCACGATGTTCGGCGAACCGGGCGCCTCGGGCACCGCGTTCGGAAACCTCGTCTTGCACGCCAAGGCGACCGTGGTGCGCAGGCATGGCGAGCGCGGCGAGCTCGCGATCGGAACCGCGTTCGCGCTCGGCCTGCCGACCGCCACCGACGACGAATTCGCCGGCAGCAGCAAGCCCCAGCTCGACGCGCTCGCACTCGTGTCGTTCGCCCCGGCGGCGACCAGGCTCGCGTTCTCGCTCGAAGCTGGTGCCGTGCTCCGCGCGACGACCGGGTTCCACGACATCGATCAGGGGAACGGCCTGCGGTGGGGCGCCGGAGCGAGCTATCGCATCCGGCCCGCGCTGGCCCTCGACCTCGAGGTGTTCGGCGAGCTCGATCCGGGGGCGCTCCACGCGGCGCCGACCGGCACCGCGGCGATGGGACCGGCGCAGGCGCTCGACGCGATCGAAGCGCTCGCCGGCGTCGACTATCAGATCGAGCGTCGCGTCAACATCGGCCTCGCGGCGGGGCGCGGTCTCACGAGCGCGCCGGGGATGCCCGCCTGGCGTGGCGTGCTCGCCGTGACCCTCACGCCCGGCGCGGCGAAGCCGTTCGCAGCCAAGCCGGTCTACGCCGACTCCGATCACGATGGCATCCCGGATTACCTCGACCGCTGCCCCAACGCGGCCGAGGACAAGGACGGCTTCGAGGACGACGACGGCTGCCCCGACTCCGATAACGATCACGACGGCATCGCGGACGCGGCCGACAAGTGTCCGAATGCTCCCGAAGACCGGGACGGCTTCGAGGATCAAGACGGCTGCCCCGATCTCGATAACGATCACGACGGCATTCCGGATCGCCTCGACAAGTGCCCGGACCAGCCGGAGACGATCAACGGGCTCGACGACGACGACGGTTGCCCCGACACCGGCGCCGGCGCGGTCACGCTCGCGCACGGACGGCTGAGCCTCGCCGAGCCGATCCGGTTCACCGGTGCCGGCAAGATCGCGCCCGAGAGCTTCAACGTGATGGGCCAGCTCGGCGCCACGTTGCGGGCGCAGCCCGAGCTCACCCTCGTGGTCACCTCACGCGTCAAGGGCCGTGCGCAGGTCGTCGTTGCCTGGCTCGTGCAGTACGGCATCGCCGCGCAGCGCCTCGCGAGCAAGACCGGCGGCAGCGCCGAGCTCGACTTCGCCGTGCGTTAGCCCAGCGCCGCGGCGAAGAACCGCGAGCTCTGCGCGAGCGTCGCGACGTACTCGCGGACGTCCTCGCGGGCCCGCGGCGACAACCGCGCAAACGGGATCACGTGCTCTTCGGGCACGTAGCGGAACGTGAGGTTCACGCGCCGGGTCCGGAACCCCGCGATCTTCGGGGGCAGCTCGAGGTCGAGCTTGGTCTCGACGCGCTGCACGCGATGCAGGAGGTCGTCCTTCCAGCGTGGGCCGCCGAACAGCTGCAGCGAGCTGTCTTCGAGCCACTGCGTGCGCACCGGCGGAGCATCGAGCTGGCCACGCCGCACGAACTGGAACCGCGCGCGCTCGCCGAGCGAGAGCGACGCGACCGGCCCGGGCTCGAAGTCGCGATGTTCGCCGACCCGCGCGGCATCGACCGGCTTGACGTGCTCGCCGCGGCCGGGCTCGAGCCGGCTCCCGTAGAAGTTGACGAGGCACGTGTTGAGGTGCCAGCGCTTCGGCACGGTGCTCGGCGGAAAGCCGTGCCCGACGCGGCGTTCGATCTGCGCGACCAGCCGCGCGAGCACCGCGGGAAACGGCTCGGCCGCGACCGCGACCTCGTGCGTACGCCTGGGCGGCTCGTAGTAGCCCAGGCATGCGAACTGCCAGTTGCCGAGCCAGTACACCGGGCGGAGCAGGCCACGCTGCTGCTTGCCCGGCGGCGGCGGCCGGCGCGTCGAGTAGCGCTGCTCCCACAGTGGGTGCAACGTCGCGAGCCAGCTCAGGATCTCGGCGCGGGCGACCGGGTCGATGAAGCCGGGCTCGTAGACATAGCAGCGGTCGATCACGCGATGCGCTAGGTAGCACGCAACCCCGCCGCGCGGCGGTCGATACGGAGCGACATGTGGTCCCCCGTCGAATGGTTCTTCAAGCCGCGTTGTGTGGCCTGTTCGGGCGACGGCACGCCGTTTT
>JBDTEH010000020.1:0-29843 GCA_039922635.1 Kofleriaceae bacterium
CGAGCGCTCTGGCTCTCCCGGGAGAACAAGCAAGACTCGCAGCCGGGCCGGCGCGGTGCGGAGCAGCGCAGCCGTGGCGCCGCGTGCTCGCGACGCCCGGTCCTTCGGCCGCGCGACCGACCGCGCCGCGAGCGGTCATCGTCAGATCAGACGCGCCGCGAGGTCCGCGTCTGGCGGCGGCGCCGGCGGCGAGGCTGGTCTTGGCCGCCGCGATGACCTTCGCGAGATCGTCGTCGGTGTGGGCGAGCGACACGAACATGGCCTCGAACTGCGAGGGCGGCAGGAACACGCCGGCGTCGCGCATGGCGCGGAAGAAGCTGCCGAACCGGGCAGTGTCGGAGGTCTTCGCGGTCGCGTAGTCGGTGACCGGCGTCGCGGTGAAGAACATCGTGACCATCGAGCCGATCCGGTTGACCTGCGCGGGGACCTTGGCGGCGGCGGCAGCGGCGGCGAGGCCCGCACCGAGCTTGGCGCCGGCCTCGTTGAGGCGCTCGTAGGTGCCGGGGCGGGCGAGGATGTCGATCACGGCGAGGCCGGCTGCCATCGCGAGTGGGTTTCCGGACAGCGTGCCGGCCTGGTAGACCGGGCCGAGTGGCGCGAGCTTCTGCATGATGTCGGCGCGACCACCGAACGCGGCGGCGGGCAGGCCGCCACCGATGATCTTGCCGAGGCAGGTGAGGTCGGGCGTGATGCCGAACAGCTGCTGCGCGCCGCCGAACGCGCAGCGAAAGCCGCTGATCACCTCGTCGAAGATCAGCACCACGCCGTGCTTGGTGGTGATGTCGCGCAGGCCCTGGAGGTAGCCGGGGGCCGGCAGGACCAGGCCCATGTTGCCTGCGATCGGCTCGATGATCACGGCGGCGACCTGGCCGGTCGCGCACGCGCGCTCCACGGACGGCAGGTCGTTGTACGGCACGACGATCGTGTCCTTGGCGGCGCCCTCGGGGACGCCCGCCGAGCCGGGGATGCCGAGCGTCGCGGCGCCGGAGCCCGCGGCGACCAGCAGGCAGTCGGCGTGGCCGTGGTAGCCGCCGTCGGTCTTGATCAGCTTGTCGCGGCCGGTGAAGCCGCGCGCGAGGCGCAGCGCGCTCATCGTCGCTTCGGTGCCGGACGATACGGCGCGCACCATCTCCATCGACGGGTACGCGTCGCGGATCGTTTCGGCGAACCGGACCTCGATCTCGGTCGGCGCGCCGAACGTCGTGCCCATCGCCATCTGCTCCGCGATCGCGTCGAGGATCTGGTCGTGTGCGTGGCCGAGGATCAACGGGCCCCAGCTGCCGATCATGTCGATGTACTGGTTGCCGTCCGCGTCGGTGATGTACGCGCCGTCTCCCTGCGCGACGAACAGCGGGTCCGCGCCGACCGAGCGGCACGCGCGCACCGGCGAGTTCACGCCCCCGGGGATGACTCGCTTGGCTCGCTCGAAGATCGCCTGGCTGCGCTGGATCGCCATGATCGCAACCTAGCACCCGCGGCTAGGTCTTGGGCTTGTTCGGCCGCTTGGGGGCAACGACGCCGGGCAGCGTGCCGCTCGAGACGAACTTCGGCTTCACGACCGACGGGTCGGGCCTCGACGGCGCGGCCGAGTCGAACACCGGTGGGGGGGTGAACTGGGTCGCGGCCTCCTCGGGCGCGAGCGCGACATCCTCGAGCGTCGCACGCGGCGTGGTCAGGTCATCGAGCGATCGTGGTGGCGTGACCATCTGGTCGTCGGAGGCCGGCTGCGTGATCGCCTCGAGCTGTTCGGAGCGCGAACCGGGCGGCGCGAGCCGCGTGCGGTCGTCTTCGATCGCGAGCAGCACGTCGAGGTCGGTCGCGAGCTCGTCGATCGTGGCATAGCGGCGCTCGGGTTGCTTGACGATGCAGCGCTGGACGATCCGGTCGAGCTCGGGCGGGACCTCGGCGAGCGCGCCGAGCGGTCGCGGGATGGTCGACAGCAGCGCCGCGAGCATCGCCGCGGCGCTCTGGTGCTCGCCGAACGGCCGCTCGCCCGCGATCATCTCGTACATCACCAGCCCGAGCGTGAAGAGATCGCTCTGGCCGGTGCACTCGCCTCCGACCATCTGTTCGGGCGGCATGTAATCGAACGTGCCGATCATGTGGCCGGCCTGCGTGAGGTCGCTGGTGTCGAGGCCGCTCTCGCCGCGGATGATCTTCGCGATGCCGAAGTCGAGCACCTTGACCGCGTCGCCGACCTCGCCGAACTGCTCCTGCAGGAAGATGTTCGCGGGCTTGAGATCGCGGTGGACGATGCCGAGGGCGTGCGCCTCCGACAGCGAGCTGCACACCGCGCGCGCGATCGCGACGACCCGCCGCCACGGCAACGGGCCGAGCTGCTTGAACGTCTCGTCCAGGTTCTCGCCGGTGAGCAGCTCCATCACGATGAACAGCGTGCCGTCCTCGGCCTCACCGACCTCGTAGGCCTTGACCGTGTGTGGATCGCGGAGCTGTTGCAGGGTGCCGCCCTCGCGGCGAAACCGCGCGATGACCCGCGGATCCTGCGTCAGGTGGGCGTGGAGGAGCTTCAACACGACATCGCGATCGCGGCGCAGATCGAGCGCGCGGTAGATCGATCCGAAGCCGCCGGCGGCGATCCCGATCTCGATCCGGTAGTGGTTCGCGATGACCTGGCCGACGAGCGGATCGAGCACCGCGACGCGGGTGCGATCTGGATCGATGCCCTCGTCGCGGCCCGTCATGGCGCCTACTCGTCGTCGGGCGCCGCGTCGTCGTCGGCCTCGTCGATGTCCTCTTCGACCTCGTTCGGCACGGTGTCGGTGTCGTCGACCGCCTCGATCGGCGCGGCCTCCTCGATGCCGCTCTCGTCGGCGGGCTCGGCCAGCCGCTCGATCGCCGCCACGTGCTCGCCGTCGTCGACGCGCATCACGCGCACGCCCTGGGTCGCGCGACCCTGGATCGGGACGTCCTTGACGCGGATCCGGATCAGCTTGCCGCGATCCGAGATCAGGATCATGTGATCGTCCTCGGTCACGATCCGGACGCCCGAGACCAGCCCGTTGCGGGTCGTGGTCTTGATCGTGATCACACCCTTGCCGCCACGGTTCTTGACCGGGTAGTCGGGCAGCGCGGTGCGCTTGCCATAGCCACGTTCGCAGACCGTGATCATGGTCGCCGCGGAGTCGCGCGCGAACGTGCACATGCCGACCAGCTTGTCGCCCTCGCGCAGCGTGATGCCGCGAACGCCGGCGGCGCTGCGGCCCATCGTGCGGACGCGCTCCTCGGTGAACCGCACCGCGTAGCCCTTCGCCGAGATCAGCAGGACGTCATCCGCCTTGGTCACGAGCGCGGCGCCGACCAGGCGATCGCCTTCATCGATCGTGATCGCCTTGATGCCGCTCTGGCGCACGTTCTCGAACGCCGACAGCTCGGTCTTCTTGACCGTGCCGGCCTGGGTCGCGAAGAACACGCTGGTGTCCTCGCGGAACTGCTCGAACGGCAGCATCGCGACGACCTGCTCGCCCTCCTGGAGGTCGAGCACGTTGACGATCGGCCGGCCCTTCGCGGTGCGCGCGCCCTCCGGCAGCTCGAACACCTTCTTGCAGTAGACCCGACCCTTGTCGGTGAACAGCAGCAGGTGATCGTGGGTCGACGCCGCGAACATGTCGGCGACGAAGTCACCCTCGGTCGAGGTCGCGCCGGTGATGCCGCGGCCGCCGCGGCCTTGCGCCTGGTACTCTCGCGCGCGCGTGCGCTTGATGTAGCCGAGGTGGCTGCGCGTGACGACGGTCTCTTCTTCGTCGATCAGCTCCTCGGTGAGGATCTCGCCCTCGGCATCGACGATCACGGTGCGGCGCGGATCCGCGAACTCTTCGCGGATCGCCTTGAGCTCCTCGATGATCGCGGCCATCAGCTTCTTGTCGTCGGCCAGCAGACCCTCGAGATAGTCCGTGAGCTCCCACAGCTCCTTGTACTCGGCCTCGAGCTTCTCGCGTTCGAGGCCGGTGAGCCGGCCGAGTCGCATGTCGAGGATCGCCTGGGCCTGGCGCTCGCTCAGGAGCACGAACCCGCGCGCAGCGGCGGCGTCGACCTCGGCCTTGGGCCGGCCGGCGCGCTCGAGGAACCCGCTCATGCCGCCCAGCTTCTCCTTCATCAGGGCGTCGCGCGCGATGTCGGTGTCCTTCGACGCGCGGATGATCTCGATCACGCGATCGATGTTCATCACGGCGAGGCCCAGCCCCTCGACGATCTCGCGCCGCGAGCGCGCCTCGCGCAGATCGAACAGCGTGCGGCGGGTGACGACCTCGCGGCGGTGGTCGATGAACACCTGCAGCGCGCGGCGCAGCGTCAGCATCACCGGGCGGCCGTCGACGATCGCGAGCATGTTCGTCGAGAACGAGGTCTGCAGCGACGTGAACTTGAACAGGTTGTTGAGGACGACCTTGTCGTCGGCGTCGCGCTTGAGCTCGAACACGACGCGGATGCCGTTGCGATCCGAGGCGTCGACGATGTCGGCGATGCCCTCGAGCTTCTTGTCGACGACGAGCGCGGCGGTCTGCTGGACCCAGCGCTCCTTGTTCACCATGAACGGCAGCTCGGTGACGATGATCGCGGGGCGATCCTTGCGGATGTCCTCGGTGTGGGCGACCCCGCGCAACGCGATCTGACCGCGACCGGTCCGGTACGCGCTGAGGATCCCGTTGCGGCCCTGGATCACGCCCGAGGTCGGGAAGTCCGGGCCCGGGATCAGCTTGAACAGCTCTTCGTCCGATAGCTTCGGATCCGCGATCAGCGCGAGCGTGCCGTCGATGACCTCGCCGAGGTTGTGCGGCGGGATGTTGGTCGCCATGCCGACCGCGATGCCGGTGCCACCGTTGATCAGGAGGTTCGGTACCTTGGTCGGCAGGACCGTGGGCTCGAGCTCCTTGTCGTCGTAGTTCGGCTGCCAGTCGACGGTCTCTTTGTCGATGTCCGCGAGCAGCTCGCCGGACAGCTTGCTCATCCGGCACTCGGTGTAGCGATACGCGGCCGGCGGGTCGCCGTCGACCGAGCCGAAGTTGCCCTGACCGTCGACGAGGATGTACCGCATCGAGAAGTCCTGGGCCATGCGGACCAGGGCGTCGTAGACCGAGGCGTCACCGTGCGGATGGTACTTGCCGATCACGTCACCGACGACGCGCGCACACTTCACGTACGGTCGGTTGTACGTGTTGTTGAGCACGCGCTGGGCGTAGAGGATCCGGCGGTGCTCGGGCTTGAGGCCGTCGCGCGCATCGGGCAGGGCGCGCGCCACGATCACGCTCATGGCGTAGTCCATGAACGAGTTCCGCATCTCCGTTTCGATGGAGATCGGCGTGATGTTTTGACTGGTCGGATCCGACATCGTTGCGGGCACTTCTATAGCACGCAAGCCACCGTCGATCGCGCCGCCGCGCCGCTCACTCTCGGTCGCTGGGCTGGTGGTCTCGCAGCGTCGAGCGAGCGCAACACGGGTGGGATCCCGTTGCGCTCGGCACGCGAACCGGGCATGACTCGGCTCCGTGGTGCGCGCGATCCGGTTGATCCTCGACGGTACGTGGAGGTCGCGATGATCGACATGAACACGATCGTGGGGACGCACGACCTCGCGCTGATCACGCTCGATACGTTGCGCTACGACGTCGCGGTCGAGGAGCTGGCCGCGGGGCGCACGCCGAACCTCGCGCGGCTCGTCGGTAGCTGGGAGCCGCGCCACACCCCGGGCTCGTTCACGTACGCGGCGCACGCCGCGTTCTTCGCGGGCTTCCTGCCGACGCCGGTGCAGCCCGGGCGCCACCCGCGCCGGTTCGCGCTGCGCTTCGACGGCAGCGAGACCACGACGCCCGCCACCTGCGTGCTCGAGGGCGCCAACATCGTCGAGGGGCTCGCGGCGCGTGGCTACCACACCCTGTGTGTCGGCGGCGTCGGCTTCTTCAACCAGCAGAACGCGCTCGGCCGGGTGTTCCCGAGCATGTTCGCGGAGGCGCACTGGTCGCGCGCGACCGGCGTGACCGATCCGCGCTCGTTCGAGCATCAGATCGGGGTCGTCGCGGAGCGGCTCGCGGCGGTGCCCGCGGCGCGGCGCGCGTTCACGTTCGTCAACGTGGCCGCGCTGCACCAGCCGAACCACTTCTACCTCGACAGTGCGAGCGGCGGCGCGGCCGATACGCGCGCGACGCACGCCGCCGCGCTGCGCTACGTCGATCGCCACGTGCCGGCGTTGTTCGACGTGCTCGCGCGGCGTGGCCCGCTGTTCGCGATCGTGTGCAGCGATCACGGCACCCTCTACGGCGACGACGACTACGTCGGCCACCGCGTCGCGCACCCGCACGTGATGACCGTGCCGTACGCCGAGGTCCGCGTTTGACCCGGCTCGACGACGCGCTCGTCGCGACGCGCTACCAGTCGTACGTCTACGCGTACCCGCACAAGACCGCGTATCGCCAGATCGCGCCGGGCGTGCCGCTCGGACCGCTGTGGGCCGGCGAGCGCCGCGATGCGCTGTTCGCGTACTTCCATATCCCGTTCTGCGAGCAGCGCTGCGGGTTCTGCAACCTGTTCACCCGGCCGGTGCCGCCCGAGGAGCTCGTCGGCGCGTACCTGACGGCGCTCGCACGCCAGGTCGCGGTCGTGCGCCGCGCGCTCGACGAAGGTGGTGCGTTCCAGTTCGCGCGCGCCGCGATCGGCGGTGGCACCCCGACGCTGCTCGCGCCGGCGCAGCTCGAGCAGTTGTTCGGGCTCGTCCGTGCGCTCGGCGCGCGCGCCGAGCTGCCGATGTCGGTCGAGACCTCGCCCGAGACCGCGCTGCCGGAGCGCCTCGCCATCCTCGTCGGCGCGGGTGCCGACCGGATCAGCATCGGTGTGCAGAGCTTCGTCGCGAGCGAGTGCAAGGCGGTCAACCGGCCCCAGCAGCCGGGCGAGGTCCACCGCGCGCTCCGCGCGATCCGCGACGCGGACCCCGCGACGCTCAACGTCGATCTGATGTACGGCCTCCCCGGCCAGACCGCAGAGACCTGGCGCACGACGATGAGCTCGGCGCTCGACTACGCGCCGGAGGAGGTCTACCTGTATCCGCTCTACGTCCGACCGCTGACCACGCTCGGTCGCAAGGGCGCGGCGGCCGTCGACGCGGATCGCGTGGCGCTCTACGAGCAGGGCCGGGCGATGCTGCTCGAGGCCGGCTATCGCCAGATCTCGCTGCGGATGTTTCGTCGCGGCGCGAGCGCGCTCGGGCCGGTGTACTGCTGCCAGGACGATGGCATGGTCGGGCTCGGCTGCGGCGCACGGTCGTACACGCGCGGCCTCCACTACTCGACCGAGTGGGCGGTCGGCGCGCGCGGTGTGCGCGACATCATCGATCGCTGGGTCCAGCGCGGTGAAGCCGAGTTCGCGGTCGCCGACTACGGGTTTCGGCTCGACGCGGGCGAGCAGCGCCGGCGCTGGTTGATCCTGTCGCTGCTCTCCGACGAGGGGCTCGACCTTGCCGCGTATCGCGCGCGGTTCGGTGCGCCCGCCGTCGATCACTTCCCGGAGCTCGTCGAGCTCGCGCCGCGCGGCCTCGCCGAGCACTGCGCCGAGCGGCTCGCGCTCACCCATGCCGGGCTCGCGCGCGCCGATGCGATCGGACCGTGGTTGTACTCGGCCGACGTCCAGACCCGGATGGCGGAGTACGAGCTCGCGTGAGGCTCGACCTCCTGTATCGCGGCCCACTCGCGAGCTGCAACTACGGCTGCGCGTACTGTCCGTTCGCCAAGCGCAAGGACGACCGCGACGCGCTCGCGCGCGACGAGGCGGCATGGCGACGGTTCGTCGCGTGGCTCGCGGCGCACCCGGCGCCCGGCGGCGGACCACCGGAGGGCCCCCAGATCGACCGGTTCGGCGTGCTCGTCACGCCCTGGGGCGAGGCGCTGATCCGGCGCTGGTACCGCGACGGCCTCGTCGAGCTCTCGCACCTGCCGCAGATCGCGCGCTGCGCGGTCCAGACCAACTTGTCCGGGCCGCTCGATTGGGTCGCAGCCGCGAACCGCGACACGCTCGCGCTGTGGTGCACGTACCACCCCGAGTGGACGACCGAAGCCAGGTTCCTCGCCCAGTGCGAGACCCTCGACCGGCACGGCATCTCCTACTCGGTGGGCGTCGTCGGCCAGCGCGAGCACGAGGCCGCCGCCCGGTCGATCCGCGCCGCGTTGCCGGCGGCGACGTACGTGTGGATCAACGCGGTCAAGGCGCTGGGCTACGACGCCGACGAGGTCGCGCTGTGGCGCTCGATCGATCCGCTGTTCGAGCTCAACCACCAGCGCTACCCGAGCCTGGGCCGGGCGTGCGGGGCGGGCGAGCGTGCGATCACGGTCGACGGCGAAGGGACGCTGCGGCGCTGTCACTTCATCGCGGAGCCGATCGGCAACCTCTACGCCCCCGACTGGGAGCGCGCGCTCGCACCCCGCGCATGTACGCGACTCGATTGTCACTGCCACATCGGCTACGTCCACCTCGACTACCTCGAGCTCGACAAGGTCTATGCCTCCGGCCTGCTCGAGCGCGTCCCGGTGCCCGAGGCGCGGGCCGGCGGCGTGCGGCTACCGCTGGTGCGCTGACGCCCCGAGCAGCCGGTGGATCTGCCAGCCGTAGACATCGAGCCCGTCGCGCTCGAGGTTCGGCAGCAGATCGCCGAACGCGTTGCCCTCGAGCACGCGGTGATCGACGAGGCCGGGCTCGAACGCGAGGTCGACGCCGACGTGGAACGCGCCGGTCGCGCGCTGCACCCCGACCGCGCTCGCCATCGCCGCGGCCCACGCGGTCGGTGCGATCCGCCGGCGCAGCGCCTCGACATCGCCGCGCAGGCCACCGAGGTGGAGGTTCGTGATCGGGTGCGGCGAGGTTCGCATCACGACGAACGCGGCCTCGCCGTCGATCGCGAGCACGCGGAGGTCGAACCACGCGCCCTCGACCTTCGCCTTCGGCACCGCGCGCTCGACGATCGCGCCCTCGCCCAGGATGAAGCCGAGCACGCGATCGATCTGCGCGCGCGAGGTCAGGCGCTGCAGCTTGCGCGTGTTGAACCGCGCACGGCCGGTGTCCTCGACCGTGGTCAGCACGTGCTCGCTCGTGCTCGGCGTGGCGTGGAGCGTGAACATCGCGAGGCACGAGGCCGAGCTGCCGGAGCTCAGCTTGACGAACACGGTGGTCCACGCGCGCTCGCGCATCGCGGCGCGGAGCTCGTCCGGCGTGCGCACGCTCGGTAACGCCTCGGCCATCGGGATGCCGAGCGCGCGCCAGCGCCGCGACGCGACGATCTTGTCGAACAGCTCGCGGATCGCGCTCGGTGGGGGCAGCACGCGAACGCCCGCGGTCGCGGCCTCGATCTCGGCGAGCACGGCCAGGAAGCCGAGGTGGTGCTGGCGCGGGTGCACGATCTTGCCGAGCTCGACGGGCAGCGCGGCGAGCTCGGTCGCCGAGAGCGCCGGGACACCCTCGGCGCGCGCCGCGGCCTCTCCGCGCCGGAGCAGCGCACGCTCGACCTCGTCGTTCTCGCCCGTCGAGTCGATCCGGATCAGCGGGTCGCCGCGCAGCAGGCGCGCCGGCGCACCGGGCTCGACGAGCTCTCGCCACGCGACCACGCGCGCGGGCGGGTGGCCCTGCGCGAGCAACGCCCTCTGAAACATCGCGACGCGACGATTCTCGGGGTTGCCGACGACGATCACTCGGCGATGCTGACGTAGTAGTGCATGTCCCCGCCGTCGTCGTCGGCCTCTTGCTGCTGGTCGGTCACGACCTTCTTGCAGAGGCCCTTGACCGCCGCGACGCCCTTCTTGGTCAGGTAATTGCGGGTCAGGTCGAGGCACTCGAGGTGAGCGAGCGAGCCCTTCGCGGCGGCGAGCGCCTCGGCGCCCTCGTCGGTCATCGTGCCGAGCGACAGGTCGAGCGTCTCGAGCCCCGCGAGGATCTTCGCGCCGCCGATCGCCTTGGCGATGTCGTTCGAGAACATCGAGTTCTTGAGCCCGAGGTACGCGAGCTCGGGCAGGTCGGTACGATCGAGCAGCGGCTTGACCTCCTTGACCGAGCAATCGCCGCCGTAGTTGTCGTCGCCATAGTAGATCTCGAGGTGCTGGATCTTCGGCATGTGGGCCTTCGCGAGGTTCTTGCCGCACGCCTTCGACAGGCCGCCGGTGATGAAGATCGCGCGCTCGAGCTCGGGTGCGTCCATCGCGCCGACGTCGAACTCGCCGGTCTCGATCTCGAGCACGCGCAGGTGCGGGACCGCCTTCCACAGCTTGCCGAGGTTGCCGGTGTGGTGCCAGCTGACCTGATCGACGTTGTCACCGAACGTGAGCTTGCGGGTCGTCGCGGGCGCCTTCTTGCTCAGCAGATCGATGATGTCCTGGAGGTTGCCCTCGCTCGGATCACCGTTGGTCTGGAACGAGAACTCGACGACGAAGCGGCCCGAGGGATGGCGCAGCACCTGGTCGAGCACGTCGGCGGTCTTGCCCTTCCACGCCTCGTCGAAGTAGACGTCGTGGCTCAGCCGGACCCGGTAGATGAAGCCGTGACGCCACAGGAACGCCTGCTCGCCGGTCTTCTGCCATTCTTTCTCCTGCGCGGAGGTTCGCAGGTGCGAGACCGAGTTGCTCCCGAGCCCGTCGCGCGTCTTCTGGTGCTCCGCGAGCGGGCCCAGGAAGTAGTCCGCGTGCGTGTCGATCCACTGCTTGGCCGCCTTGTCGCGGTTGCCGAGCTGGAGCGAGATCAGCTCGCCGCGTGGATCGCCTTGCTCCTGCAGCCAGTCCGCGAAGATCGCGTAGGCGTCGCGGTCGGTCGGGTTCGCGACGATCGCCTTCTCGAGCTCGGGGTTGCGCGCGTCGGCGGTGGCCTGGCCGTCGCGCTTCGCGGACGTGCGCGGCGCGGTCGCGGGCTTCGCAGCAGCGCCGGCCGTGGTCTCGGCATAGCCCTTCTTGGTCTTCTCGGCGACCAGCTTGTCGAGCTCCTTCTGCGCGTCGGCCTTCGACGAGAGCTCCTTGACGGTGATCTGGCCCGCGGTGCCGAGCTTGCCGTAGCGCGTGCGCACGGAGGTGCCGTCGAGCGAGACCTCCCAGAACTTGTTGGAGGTGCCTTCGCTGAACTCGAAGTAGCGCGCACCGGGCTTGGCCGCGGTGGCGGCGGGCTTCGCGGCGGCGGGCTTCGCGGCGGCGGGCGCCGGCTTGGGCGCGACGGTCACGCCGGTGGCGGGCGTCCCGGTCGCGGCCTTGCCACCGGCGAGCGCGTAGCCCTTCTTGACCTTCTCGGCGACGATCTTGTCGTGCTCCTTCTTGGCATCCGCATCGGAGCTGAACGACTTGATCGTGGTCTGGCCGGTCGTGCCGATCTTGCCGTAGGTCGTCGTGAACGACTTGCCCGACAACGTGATCTCCCAGAACTTGTTCGAACCACCCTCGGCGAATTCGTAACGCGGCATGGTCCGAAACGTTACACGAGCCAGCGGAGGAGATCCTCGGCCACCTCGCACCATTCGCGCCACGCATCCGCGCTCGGCTCGGGCGGCGCGCTCCCGACGGCCGCCGCGGTCGGCGTCACCTTCGACAGGTCGAGGTGCAGCGCGCGCAGCCCTTTCGGGATCGCCGGTGCGGATCCGAGGGACACGACGATGACGTCCGCGATCGCCGCCGCGCCGGCCGCGGCGGTCTGATCGACCAGCTCCTGCCACGGCATCGCCTCGACCACGACGGTGCCGCGGTGGACCTCACCGCCGAGCAGCAGGGTCACGATGTCGCGCTCCTCGCCGAGCAGGTTCGGGGGGAATGCGAGGCGGATCGTGAGCGCGTGGTCGCCGAGTTGCTCGGCGAGCCAGCGCGTGGCCGCGACCACGAGCCCGAGCGCGAGGATCAGACGCTGCCAGGGCAGCTCGCGGTCCTTGACCCGCGCGTCGTCGAGGTCGGCGCCGAGCGCGATGCCGATGACCTGGCGCTGGCGGCGGAACACGCTGTCGTCGCGCGTGTAGTACAAGAGCTCGCCCTCGACGTAGCGCAGCGTGAACACGTCGGGCTCCGCGCCGTCCTCCATGTACACGAGCTCGGAGGTGACGAGGTTCTCGATGTTCGCGTTCGAGCCTCCGGGCGTGATCGCGGCGAACCCACCGGCGGGGTAGAGCGATTCGTCGGCGAGGTGGGTGGCGCGCACGCCGCGGTTCAAGCGGTTCGCGGGCAGCCGGCGCGGGAGCGTGCGGTCGAGCGCGGTCGCCGCCGCGGCGATGTGTTCGGCGGTCATCCGGCTGCCGAGGTCGCGGAGCACGTTGAGGTGATCGAGCGCGAACACCTCGTGCTGGTCGACGAGGGCGCGGGTCTGGCGCGCGGCGCGTGCGAGCCGGTCGTACGCGTCGGCGAGCCGCTGCGCGGTGGACCCGCCGCGCAACTCGGTGCGGCCGGCGGCCTCGCGCTCGTCCCTCGGGCGGGCGAGCGCTCGACGCAGCGCGGCCGGGCTGACCGAGGTGCCGGCGAAGCTCGCGCGCTCGCAGATCGCACCGATCACGAGCGCGGTCGCGGTCGCGCGATCGCCGGCGGCGAGGTGGGCGAAGGCGGCGAGCACGTCGTCGAAGCGCGCGCTCGTGACCAGGCGCGCGAGCACGTCGTCGTCGTAGGCGCGGATCGCGGCGCGCAGGTGGTCGTCGCTCGCCTGCGCCGGGGTCGAGAGCGGCAGCCGCGCCCCGCCGAGCAGCACGGCGACGTCCGCGATCATGCCGGGCGGCGGCAGGGCAGGGAGCTCGTTCGCGCACGCAGCGATCGCCTGCGCGACCAGGTGCTCGTCGTCCTCGCCCGGGGTGACCACGCGGCGCAGCGCGAGGCCGGCGGCGAGCCAGCTCGCCACGTCGGCGTGCGTGCGCAGCTCGCGGAGCGGAGCCTTCATCCCCGAGGACGTCCCGCGCGTGAGGTGCCGCGGCGCGCCGGCCCCGTCGATCGATCCGCCGCGGTCATGACAGGCCGAGCAACCGAGGCACCTTCTCTTCGAGCAGGTCGATCTCGTCGCGGGTCTCGCCGAGGTACGAGAGCAGGCGCAGATCGGAGCGCTCGACCGCGCCGCCGTGCGTGATCCACGCATGCGTCCGCAGCAACCGGTACAGCTTGACGACCTTGCGGTCCGAGACAAACACGCCGTCCTCGCGGACCAAGGTCTTGAGCACGCGGCGCAGCTCGCGGAGCAGCTCGTCGGAGAAGAACAGGTCGCGATCGCGGAGCTGGTTGCCATCGGGCCCCTGCGTGCGCCGCGCGAGCACGTGGGTGAGGTAGCGGTGCGCCTTGACGAAGTCCTCGAGCGACGCGTGGCCCTCGATCCACGGCTTCTGGTTGAGCTCGCGCTGGGTGTACGCGTCGAGGCCGGCGTCGATCAGCTCGATGAAGTGCTCGTCCTGGACCGAGCGGCACGCCGCCTTGAGGCAGAACCGATCCTTCAACGCGGCGAGCTCCGTGTTCTCGGGGAGCTCGTTGGTGGCCGCGAGCAAGATCCGCAGCTTGACCGGGACCGGCTGGCCGTCCTGGTAGAACTTGCGCTCGTTGATCACGGTGAGCAGCGAGTTGAGGATCGCGGAGTTCGCCTTGAAGATCTCGTCGAGGAACACCAGGCGCGCGGTCGGCAACTTGCCGTTCGAGCGGCGAAGATAGCGGCCGCTGCGCAGCTCGGCGATGTCGATCGGGCCGAACACCTCGGACGGCTCGGTGAACCGCGTGAGCAGGTACTCGAAGTACTCGCCATCGGGGATCTTCAGCGCATCCTTGAACTTGATCACGAGGTCCGACTTCGCGGTGCCCGGCGGGCCGACCAGCAGCAACGGTTCCTGCGCGACCGCCGCGACGCACATCAGATCGATCAGCGGTTGCTTCGCGACGAAGAACCGGCCCAGCGACATCCGGAATCGGTTGATCCGATCGCGCAGTCCGGCGGAGTCCTTCGCGAGCTCGTCGAAGCTGGCTCGAGTGGCGCGCTCGACGGCATCGAGCGGGGTCGCGGGTTCGGCAGTGGCGGTCACGAGGCTCCTTCAAGATCACGGTGCAGGCGGCGGCGGATCAGATGCTCGTCGTCCTCGACGAACCGCCGGCCGGCCTCGCCGAGCGCGAGGTCATCCGACGTGATGCCGAGCACCAGGGACTCGACGAAGTTGAGCACCGAGAGGCAGTAGTGGGTGTTCGTGCCATAGGCATCGGTGATCTCGCGCAGCTGGTTCGCGAGATCCGCGAGGCCTCCGAGCGCGTGTTGCAGCGGCGCCTGGGCGTAGGCGAGCGCGAGGGCGCGGGTGAGGTCGAGCCGCACCGGCAGCACCATGCTCTCGGTCAACGCGGCGCGTGCCTGGTCGAAGATCGACAGCGCGCGCGGGGTCTCGCCGAGGAACGCGAGCCCGGCCGCGAGCGCGAGCCGGCCGCGCAGCGCGTCGATCCGATTCGAGGGCAGCGCGTGTTCGGCCTCGGCGAGGAGCTCGGCGACCTCCGCGCGCAGGCCGATCCGGCGCAGCGCGCGCAAGCTGTGGTGGAGCACCCGCTCGAGATCGGCACCCTCGACGATCCGGATCGCGGCGCCGAGCGCGGCCATGATCGCGGGCACGAGCTCGGTCCGCCCGAAGTGACCGGCGACGACGAGCGCCTCGGCATACAACACGGCGCGGCGCGGCTCGGCGACGCGGGCGATCAGCGGCCACGTGCGCCCGAGGATCGGCACCGCGCCGGACTCGGGGAGCTCGAGCAACACGTCGAACACGCCGTCGATCAGCCGCTCGCGCTCGGCGTCGTTGGCGGTCGCGGTCTCGACGAGCTGGTCGACCGCCCTCGCGCGCCGGACCGGATCGGTGATCTCGCGCAGCGCCGCGAACTCGGGGCCGCGCGAGTCCTTCTCCTGCTTGAGCCACCCGCCGATCGCGTCGGGTCGTTCGAGCGGCTCGAGGATGCGCGACGCCTCGCGCAGCCGATCGACCTTGTAGCGGTTGGTGCGGTCGAGGCCAGCGAGCTGGGCGCCGAGCGCGTCGGACAGCGGTGTCTCCGAGGCGATGCCGGCGATCGCTTGATCGACGCGGGCGCTGAATGCCGCGATCAAGTAGGCATGCACCGCGTCGCTCGCGGTCGGCGCGAGCGCCTTGTTCGCGGCGGCGACCAGGCCGCGCGCGCGCGCCGCGCCGCCGATCCGCGCGAATCCGTACGCGAGCAGGAAGTTGACGTACGCGCCGGTGAGGTGCGGCGGGGCCTCGAGCGGCGAGCGCTTGCGCTTGGTCCGGTCGAGCCGCGCGGCGAGCTCCTCGAGCGCGGTCGTGAGGTGCTCGCCGCTCGCGTTGCCGAGCGCGCCACTGCGGCCGGCGAGCCGCAAGAACGCGGGCAGCTCGCGCTCGACGGGCAGCCCACCCGCGAGGCGCGCGAGGATGCGGTCACGTGCGTGCGCGAGCAGCAGCGGGTCGCCGTTCGAGAGCTGCGCGAGCCCGAGCCGCGAGAGCCATTGCGTGCGGGCATCGAGCTCGCCGTCGTGATCGTCGAGCCAGCGCGTGACCCGGTGGGGGTCGTTCACGACCGCGGGCACGACGCGCGCGGTCATCGCCGCGACCACACGGACGTCATCGCCGCCGGGGAGCTCGAGCGCGAGGGCTTGATCGAGCACCTTGGCCGCGGGCCGCGACTTCAAGTCCGCGGCGATCCAGGTGTCGAGCCTCGCCTGCGCCTCGGCCGGCGGTGATTCCCACACCGCGCGCGCGAAGCACAGCCCGGCGTCGCGCTTGCGATCGAGCCGCGCGTAGGTCTGGCCGAGGCGCTCGAGCAACTCGATCCGCTCGGGCGCGTCGCCCGGCGCATCGAGCGCGATGAACTGGGCCTCGAGCTCGGCGAGCTCGGCGTCGATCGCGACCTGTGGGGCTGGCACGGCCGCCGCGCCAGCGGACGTCACCGCCGGCTTCGGGGTCGCGGGGCGCGGCTGCGGGATCGGTGCTTCGTCCTCGATCACGGCGGCCGCCGGGCGGCCGCGATCGCGGCGCTTGCGCTTGGCGTCGAGGTCGACCTCGAGCTCGCGCGGGCGCTCGCTCGCCCACTCGAGGCCGGTCGAGATGAACGGCGTGAAGTCGTAGACCGTCGAGCGCACCCACGGCGCGAGCGCGGGCGCGCTCGCGTGCAAGACGTAGTCGGCCCACTCGCCGAGCGCGAGGAACGCGTCGTCGGCGATGCGCTCGACGCGGAACCGGGTGCCGCCCGGAGACGACGGCAGGCGAGCGAGCCACAGCACCTCGCGCGAACCGCCGGGCCGCGCGGGTCCCGGCGAGGCCGTACTCGCGATGGGGGCGGTGTCGACCGCGAGGATCGAGCGCAGCCGCTCCCGGCGCAACGGCGGCTCCACGATCGCGCCGGTCGGCGCGTAGACGTCGGCCATGCCGCCGAGCGGCGCGTACTCCTCGGCGGCGATCGACAGGTCCGGCGCCGCGTGCCGGCCCGTGCGCGCGCGCAGGATCACGATCGGCGGCGTCGTGTCGCTGACCGCGAACGTCAGCCGGTCGACGACCTCCTCGGGCAAGTACTCGAGCAGCTTGTCGACCTTGGCGACCGCGTCCTCGCGGATCACCCACAGGCTGGTCACCTCACGGCGGCCCGCCGAGAGCCGGAGCTCGACCCGGCGGCGCTCGGGCAGCGCGCCGGGCGCGACCCGGTCGGCGCGCTCGGGCACCGCGAGCTCGAGCGCGGCGTCGAGTGGCATCCAGCCCGCGTCTTCGATCGTGCGCCAGCCCTCGCGCGAGACGAGCAGGAGCCGGCCGCGTTCCGGGCGCAGGTGTTCGGCGAGCGGGTGGCGAGCGCCGAGCTCGGTCCAGGTGGCCTCCTGGCCGGGTGGATCCGGCGTGAACACGCGCAGGCCGCGATCGTGATCGAGCGCGCGCACGACGGTGTAGGTCGGGGGATCGACGACGCGCAGCACGCCGTGGTCGCCCGCGATCGCGAGCTCCATGCGGTCGCAGCCCAGCCGCACGAGCTCCGCCGCGACCTCGAGGACATCGGCGACCCGCTCGGTGACGAACAAGGCGAGCGCGGGCAGCTCGGCCGCGCCGGTCGAGCCGGTCGAGATCGGGGCGAGCGCCTCGGCCCAGCAGCGCACCGCGCGCGACGCCGCGGGCATCGCGGCCTCGGTGACGCCGGCGGCGCGCAGTTGTTCGCGTACGGCGGGTGGCACGGCCTGGTCGGGCTCGACGACGACCAGCTTGTTCGCCCCGAAGCCGACGCGCGCTCCCCCGCCGGCGACTGCCTTGGTGACCAGTCCGGTCTTGATCGCGACCACGAGCGCGTCGCTGTCTACGAACCCCAGCGCCATCGCTACTGCTTGGTGGCCGTCGGCGTCGCGGTCGCGGGCTCGGCCGTTTGATCGTCGGCCGTGCCGGCTTCCTGGTCGCGGCTGATCTCGACGTTGGGGTTGTCGAGCCCGCCGTTGACGACCTTCGCGGCGAGCTGGCGATGCTGTTCTTCGTGCTCGAACGGCAGCGCGTCGGAGTCGCTGGTGTAATCGATCACGATCTCGCGCCGGCCGGTCACCGGGTCGACGCGCAAGCGGAGGGTCAGGTCAGCCATCAGGTCACCAGGTGGGCAAATGACGCACGGTCGAGGACCTTGCGTTCGATCAACAGATCGCGCAGCGCGATCACGAGCGCGCGCTTCTCGGTCAGGATCTGGCGGCAGCGCGCACGTTCGTGCTCGAGGATCTTCGCGATCGCGTTATCGAGCCGCGTGCGGGTGGTCTGGGCGTGATCTTTGTCGTGTTCGTGCAACGCCCAGCGCCCGATCGCGAGCTCGGGGACCTCTTCGCCGTACTCCTCGACGAGCGCCTTCGCGATCGAGCTCGCGTTGTGGAGGTCGCTGCCCGCGCCGATCGAGACGTCCTCGAGGATCAGCGCCTCGGCCTCGCGGCCGCCGAACATCGTGCAGATCGTGTCGCGCAGCTGCGCGTAGGTCACGACGTAGCGATGCGCGCGGTCGGCGTGCTGGACGTAGCCGAGCGCACCGCCGATGTCGCCGCGGATCGAGATCCGATCGATCGGCGGCACGTGCTTGCAGCCGAGCGCGGTGACCGCGTGGCCGGCCTCGTGGGTCGCGACCACGAGCTCCTCGCTCTTGGTCAACTTCGGCAGGTCGAGGTACTGCTCGATCGCGCGATCGATCGCCGCCGGGTCGGTCGGACCCTCGATCCCCTCGCGCAGCCGGGTGCGGGCGAGCTGGCGACACAGCGCTTGCAGGTGATCGCCGGAGTAGTGGGTGCCGCCGCTCGGTCCCGGGACGTGCTCGGCGGAGCGCTTGACCGCGTACTCGAGCGCCGGCTCGGTCATCTCGAGCTCGAGCCGGCGGTCGTGGACCCTCAGGATCTCGCGGCGATCGTCCGCGTTGGGATACGGGATGTGGAGCGCGAACTCGAACCGGCCGGGGCGCAGCAGCGCCGCGTCGAGCGACTCGACGAAGTTCGTCGTGCCGACCACGAACACCAGCTCCTCCTTGCGGAAGCCGTCCATCTCGGTGAGCAGCTGGTTGACCATCGAGTGCTCGACGCCGGAGCCGGTGTACGTGCCGCGCGCGGCCGCGAACGAGTCGAGCTCGTCGAACACGATCACGCTCGGCGCCGCCTGGCGCGCCTTCATGAACACGGCGCGCAGGTTCTCTTCGCTCTCGCCAACCCACTTCGACTTGAGCTCCGGCCCCGAGATGATCTGCACCGCCGCGCCGAGCGCGGTCGCCATCGCCTTCGCGAACAGGGTCTTGCCGGTGCCGGGCGGACCCCAGAAGATCATGCCGCGCGGCAACAGGCCCTCGAGCCTCGCGATCCGCGCGGGGTCGTCGAGCTTGTCCTTCGCGGCGAGGATCGCGAGGATCTCCTGGCGCAGCCGGTCCTTGACCGGACCGTAGCCGCCGATGTCGGTGTCGAGCGAGACGTTCGGCAGCTGGACATCGTTCGACAAGGTCGCCGTGCGGAGCTGCGCGATCGCCGGCGCCGGATCGTTCGGATAGTCCTCGCCGGTGAGCGAGGCGAGCAGCCGGCGCAGCCGCACCGCGTTGACCCCCGAGACGTGCTTGTAGAGCTGATACGGATCGAAGCCGCGGCCGAGCTTGCGCGCCTCGCGCTGCGTGATCAGAGCTCCGAGCCGGTCGCGCGGGATGCCGATGATCGACTCGCGATGGGGAAACAGGTTCGTGATCGGCGCGGGGAGCGGGAACGCCGGATCCTTGAAGCCGAGCCACAACACCTCGGGGTTCTCGTAGAGCAGCGGGATCAGCTCGCGCGCCTCGGCGCCCAGGAAGCCCGCGCCGCCGCTCGCGCCGAGGATATCGAGGTGCGGGAGCACGACGATCCGCTCGCCGACCGCGCCGCGTACGACCTCGCGGATCTGGTGGACCATCGCGCCGACCAGGGTCGCGCCCGGCGGCGGCGGCGGCAGATCCGAGGACGCGCGCCCGTCGAGGTAGAGGCAGCGCGTGCCATCGGCCTTGAGCCGGTCGCGCAGGCTGCGGTAGAGGTAGGGCGCGAGCTCTTTCTCGGCCTCGATCAAGACGGCGAGCCGGCGGCGGAGCGCGTCGTAGCAGCGCGTCAGCTCGGACGGATACGCGGCGTCGACCGACTCGAACGCGGACAGCTCGCTCGGGAGCTCGGTCTCGGCGAGCACGCGGGTCATCAGCTCCGGCCTCGGCTCACAGCTTGACCTTGATCGTGACGTTACCGGCCTCGTCCGACGCGATCTCCTCGATCTTGCCGAGCTGCGCGGCGCGCTCGGTCAACGCCGCGACGGTCGCGCGGCCGATCGAGGCATCGAGCTCGCCGCGGAGGTCCGCGAGCTTGCCCTCGAGCTTGCCGGTGACCTCGCGCCGCAGCGCCTCGGTCTTGGCGGCGAGGCGCTGTTCGAGCTCGTCGATCGCGGCCTCGCGCAGCCGGTGCTCGGTCTTGGCCTGGGTCTCGACCGCCGCGCGGGTCTCGAGCGCGACATTCTCCGAGAGCCGGCTGTCCGCGGCGAGCTTCACCGCGACGGTGGCCGCTTCGAGATCGACGGTGATCTCGATCCCGTCTGGATCCTTGCGGGTCGCGAGCTTGCCGTCGCGCTTGAAGCCCTGAGCCTCGAGCTCCTTCGCCAGCAGCTCGGCCATCCGTTCGGGCGCGAGCACGGGGAGCAGCTCGAGCGGCGATTGCACGCCGTCCTCGACGTGAACCGTGCGCACGACGGACTCCGAAATACGGACCTGGATCGCTCGGCTCATGGGGCCTCGATGGTAGCCGAGCCCGAGCTCGCCGGGGGCGCCAGCGACGAGAGCTGCGCGAGCCACGTCGCGACCAAGACGTCGGCGCCGTGGCGGGCCACCTGCTCGAACCGGCTCAGCAGCAGCTGCGACGCTTCGTAATCGTCGTCGAGGAAACGCACGCCGCGGTGTTCGCGGTCCCACCCGCACCAGGTCGCCAGGCCGCGCAGCAGCGCGCCGGCGGCGTGACGTGCCGCCATTCGCACCGAGAGCGGCCGGGTGCGATCGAGGTCGTCGGGGAACGGCGCGACGTCACGGGCCAACAGCGGGAGCATAGCGTCGAGGATGAACCCGGCAAGGTCGCGCCGCCCCGCACGCGTGCACGCGTCCATGAACCGGGTCAGCGTCACCTCCTGGCCGTGGCCGATCGCGATCAGCGGATCCGGATCGGTCATCGCGCGCTTGGTCAGCTCGACCGCTCGCCAGCGCTTCGCGAGCTCGAGCTGGAGGGCCTCGATCACGACCGCGCCGGGGCCGGTCACGAGCTCGTCGAACGCCGCGGGCTCGGGGGGGTCGCCGGGCAACAGGTGCGCGAACCCGAGCCACGCGAGCGGCGCGCGTGCGACCTGCGCCCACCGCGCGATCTCGAGCTGCGCGGGGGTCTCGCGGGAGATCTCGAGCGCGAGGTAGGCGATCACCTGATCGCCGATCGTCGCGGGGCGCGCGCCGAGCTTGTCGATCGCGCCGGTGACCGCGAGCGGCATCGCGACCAGCCAGCGCACCAGCGCGAGCGTGTACGGCGAGTGCTCGAGCGGCGCGACAGGGTGGCGTTCCCAGCCGCGACCACGCACCACCTTGCCCGCGCGGAGCGCGGCGCCCGGGCGCGCGCCGTCGCGCCGCCACAGCGCGGGCCACAGCTGCGCGAGCGCATCGCCGACGAGCGCCGCGCAGGTCGGCCCGATCTTCGCCGGGAGCGTCCGAGACCCGGCGAGCAGGCCCCACACGTCGAGCGCCTGCGGCGCGATCAGCGCGCGCGCCATCGCGACGATCTCCGCCTCGCTCGCGGCGACGGTCGCCGGTGGCTCGTACTCGTCGTTCGTGGTCGCGGCCATCGTGGGTCGTGGGTCGTGGGTCCTGGCTAGCTCGCGGCTCGGGTCACTTGCGCCGCAGCAGGCGATCGGCGCTCGGCCAGCCGTTGACGAGGACGCGGTTCGCGGAGATCCGGATCTCGATCGTGTTCGGGGCGTGCATCCTCGGATCCTCGGCAGCGTACGCGCTCGTCAGGTAGTGCATCGTCTGATTCGCGGAGCCGATCCAGCGCCGTCCCTCGGGCGGCTTGGGCTCCGGGCGGTCGCGGTCGTAGCGCCCGTCGACCAGCAGGTCGACCTGCGCGAGCAGCGCCGCCGAGCCCTCGCGCGCACGGAGCTCCGCGATCGTGTAACCGCTGAACACCATGCAGGTGAGCCCGCGGGCCTTCGCGAGCCGGACGAGCTCCGCCGCGTCGCTCGCCTGCTCGAACGGCTCGCCGCCGAGCAGCGTGACGCCCTCGACCGTGGCAGGGATCCGCGCCGCGAGCTCGGCGGGGCTGATCGGCTCGCCGCGGCGCTCGTCGAACATCTCGGGGTTACAGCACCCCGGGCACCGGATCGAGCAACCCTGCAGCCACACCGCGAACCGTCGGCCGGGTCCCTCGGCCTCGGTCTCGGCGACGATCGTCGCGACGCGGAGCACCCCTGGCACGGCTGACACGCCTCGAGCGTAGCAGCTCGGGGCAAGGCGACATCCCGGCGGAGCGTGCCGATCCGCACTCGAGTGCCCGGTAGCGCGCTCTGCATGCCACCGGCGCCCCCGCACGCGGCGGGCGCGGTGTCGGAGTTGGTGTGAGGGCTGCACTCCGAACCTCGTCGCATCACAAGGAGAAGCGAGATGGCTCAGACACAAGATCACGGGAATCGCACGCAATCCGGGCAGGCGCCGCAGGGCACCCAGCCGCCGTCGAACCAGATGGTTCGGCACACCGACGAGCGGCCGGTACGGGGCTCGCGCTCGATGGGGATGTCGCCGTACTACGGTCGGAGCCCGTTCGGGTTCGCGCGCCGCATGTTCGAGGACATGGAGCGCATGATGGAACAGATGATGCCGGGCTTTGACCTGCCCGGGTTCGACATGCCACAGCTGGCGAACGCGACGTTCATGCCGCAGATCGAGATCAGCCGCCGCGGTGACCAGCTGATCGTTCATGCCGATCTGCCGGGCCTGTCGCCGCAGGACCTCCAGATCAGCGTTTCGGACGAGGGCCTGGTCGTCGCGGGCGAGCGCCATCAAGAGCAAGAGCACTCCGACGGCGACACCTGGCGCTCGGAGCGCAGCTACGGCCGGTTCGAGCGCGTGATCCCGCTGCCCGAAGGAGCCCAGCTCGACACGGCGCAAGCGCGCTACGAGAATGGCGTGCTCGAGATCTCGGTCAAGGCGCCCGAAGGCCCTAGCAAGCGCCGCCAGATCCAGATCCAGAGCGGCCACAGCGCCCAGATCCCCCAGGCCACGCAGAGCGCCGCTGCGACGAAGAATCAGGCGAAGTCGTAGCCTGCGGCGTGGCGTGATAGTACCGCGGCATGCCGAATCGCCTCGCGACCGAGAGCTCGCCGTATCTGCGGCAGCACGCCGACAACCCGGTCCACTGGTGGGCGTGGGGCGACGCGGCGTTCGCCGAGGCCAAGCGAACCGGCAAGCCGGTGTTCGTCTCGATCGGCTACGCGGCGTGTCACTGGTGCCACGTGATGGCGCACGAGAGCTTCGAGGACGCCGCGACCGCGAAGCTGATGAACGAGCTCTACGTCAACATCAAGGTCGACCGCGAAGAGCGTCCGGACGTCGATACGATCTTCATGAACGCGATCCAGGTGATGGGCGAGGGCGGCGGCTGGCCGCTGTCGGCGTTCTGTCTGCCGGATGGCCGGCCGTACTTCCTCGGCACCTACTTCCCGAAAACCGCCAAGTTCGGCCGGCCGAGCTTCGCCGACGCGCTGCGCGCGATGCACGACGCGTTCGCGACCCGGCGCAGCGATGCCGAGGACAACGCGGCCGCGCTCGTCGAGGGCTTGCAGCGCGTCGACGATCACTACCGGCAGGGCGCGCTCGGCGGCGAGACCGCGCGGTTGAACGCCTCGCTGATCATCTCGGCGGGGACCCAGCTCGCGGAGCGCTGCGATCCGAAGTATGGCGGGCTCGGCGGCGCGCCGAAGTTTCCGTCGAGCTCGAGCCACGAGCTGCTCGCGCGCGCCGGCCGCCTCGCGTTCGGCGACCGGGCCAAGACCGCGTTCCTCGAGTGGGCGCGTGGCATGGCCGAGGGCGGCATCTACGATCATCTCGGCGGCGGCTTCGCGCGGTACGCGGTCGACGCGAAGTGGCTGGTCCCGCACTTCGAGAAGATGCTCTACGACCAGGGCCAGCTGCTCGGCATCTACGGCGCGGTCTACGCGATGACGGCGAGCGAGCGGGCCGTCGAGGTGATCGTCGAGACCGTCGCGTTCCTGGACCGCGAGCTCTCCGATCCGGACGGCGGCCTGTGGTCCTCGCTCGATGCGGACAGCGAGGGCGCGGAGGGCAAGTTCTACGTGTGGACGCCGGCCCAGGTCAAAGCCGCGCTCGGTCCGTCGGGCGCGTTGATCTTCGACCACGCCTACGGGGTCAGCGAGGGCGGCAACTTCGAGCACGGCACGTCCGTGCTGTCGCGGACTACCGCGCGCGGCTCGCGCGACGAGGAGGACCAGCTCGCCGAGTTTCGCGGGAAGCTGCTCGCCGTGCGCGCCGCCCGGGTTCGCCCGGGGACCGACGACAAGGTGCTCGCCGCGTGGAACGGGCTCGCGATCACCGGCCTGCTCGCCGCGTGGCGCGCGACCGGACACGCGCCCGCGCTCGCGCTGGCGCTGCGGGTCGCGGCGTTCCTGCGCGATCGCATGATCGACAGCTCGGCCGCGACCGCGACGGTCAAGCGCGTCCATCACGAAGGCGTGACCAAGGACCTCGAGGGGACCCTCGATGACTACGCGTTCTGTGCCGACGCGCTGCTCGAGCTGGCCGAGGCGACCGGCGAGCGCGCGTGGTGGGACCTCGGCGCACGGTTGGTCGCCACGATCCGCCAGCGCTTCGTGGAGGACCGCGACGGCGTGGTCGGGTTCTATCTGTCACCCGCCGGCGAAGCGTTACTCGTGCACCGGCCGGAGTCGCACCACGACAGCGCGATCCCGGCCGGCGCCGCGATCGCGACGCGCGCGTTGCTGCGCCTCGGGCTGGTCGCCGGCGATGCGGAGGCGCTCGCGCTGGCCGAGCGCTACCTCGCGCAGCGCCTGACCGGCACGACCGGGGTCAACGCGTGGGCCACCTCGGCGCTGATCGGCGCGCTCGATCTCTACCTGCACGCGAAGGTCTGCGTCGTCACCGCCGGCGACGGGCGCGAGGCCTTGCTCGCCGCCGCGCGCCACGCGTATGCACCGACGTTGTGCATCGCCGGGCCGTGGGCGCAACCGTCGATCCTCGAGGCGAAGAACCCGGCGCCGAACGCACGCGCGCGCGCGTTCGTGTGTTCCGGCCCGACCTGCTCGCCGCCCACCGACGATCCCGCGGAGCTGTCAGCGGCTGTTGCGGATGCCGTACATCAATAGCACCAGGAAGATCGCGACCGGGATCAGGTAGGGGACCACGAACAGGCCACCGACGTTGAAGCGCGCCCACCCGACGATCATCTCGAACCATACGGCCGATCCCGCGATCAAGAACGCGCCGATCGCCTCGGGCCAGTCGGGCTCGACCTTGAGCCCGACCCAGAACAGCAAGGCGCCGGCGAGGAACATCACCGTCGCGAGCGCCCAGGCCGGCAGCCCGACGAACGACCGCACGTGCGCGCTCGCCGCGCTCGGGTTCTTCCACACCAGGTTGAGCACGACGACGATCGCGATCAACAGCGCCAACAAGATGAAGTACGTCCACATCTTGTCGCGGTGGGCCCCGAGGAAGTCGTGCTCTGGATCTTCCACCATGCACCCATCGTACAGCGGAGTGATGGGGTCAGTGTGGGGCGCGCGCGCGTTCGAGGAGGGGGAGGCGCGGCGCCGGCAGCCGGCCGGCCTTGGCGAGCGGCTCGAGGACCTCGCGCACCCGGGCCCACTCGCTGGGATCGCCGAGCTCCGCGAGCCCGGCGTGGGCCTCCGCGTTGTAACCCGGCCATTGCACGTTCTGCGGCGTGCGCCGCATCGCCTCTTCGGTGATCGTGCGCGCCTCGTCGAGCGCGGTCGCGCGCGCGGCCTTGGCGCCGGGCGCGCGGCCGGTCGCGAGCAGACCTTGCACCAGGGTCTCGCGCCACTCGAGGTTGAGCGGGTCGGCCTGGATCAGCGCACGCGCGCGCCCGATCCCGGAGACGATCAGTGCGGCGCCACGCTTGGCATCGCGCGCGACGACGAGCGCCCCGAGCGCGATCTCGCTCTCCGCGAGCTCGTTCTTGAACCCGCCGTTCGCCGGCGACTCGACGACCAGCGCGGCGCGCAGCGCGCGGGCCTGCTCGTGCATGTCGATCGCCTTCGCGGTCTCCCCCTTCTGGGCGTGGGTCGCGGCGAGCTTCGCGAACGCCCACGCGTACGAGCGCCGGAACGCGACCGATCCGGGATCCTTCGCGACCAGGTCCGCGCGGAGCTGCTGCGCCGCCTTGTATTGCTGGATCGCCTCGTCGAGCTGGCCGACGTAGAGGTGCGCGTCGCCGTCGCGCGTATACGACCGCGACAGCGCGATCTGGTAGCGCGTGCTCTTCGGATCTCGAGCGACCAGCTGGTGCTGGACGTCGATCGCGCGCTCGAGCGTCGCGCTGCCCTCGGCGAACTCGCCGCTGTCGATCAGCGAGAACCCGAGATCCGCGAGGAGATTGCCACGCTGCCACTGCCAGTCCGTGTTGGTCGGATCGCGGCGCTGCAGCTGCGCCATCACCGGCAAGGCGCGGCGGTACGCTGCGATCGCGGCCTGGTCGTCGCCGAGCGAGCTCTCGAGCTGTGCGGTCTGCTCCTCGCTGTCGATCACCTTGTTCTGGAGCTCGACGTTGTCGGGCGCGGCCGAGAGCACCGACTCGCGCAGCCTCAGCGCGGTCTGCAGCTCGGTCAGCGCGAGCTGCGAATCGCCGCGGGCCTGATAGATCGAGCCGAGCTTCATGTGGCTCGCCGACAGCGCCATCACCTCGTCGGTGACCGTGCCGTTGCCCTGGCTCGCCGCGGTGTCGCGGAGCGCCTTGGCCGCGCTGTACTCGTCGAACGCTCGATCGATCTTGCCCTCGTGGCGATACAGGTCGCCGAGCTGGTCGCGGTTGTCGGCGGCCGCCAGCATGATCTCTCGCGCCTGGGGCCGCTCCCCGTGGAGCGCGGCGTACTCGTCGCGCGCACGTTCGAACGACGCGTGCGCGGACGCGCCGTCGCCGCGCTCCTCGTAGATCTGGGCGGATTCGAAGTCGAGCTTCGCGATCATCGATCGTAGCTCGAACGCCACCGGGTTGCGGGTGTGCGGGTCGTCGCCGATCAGCGCGACCAGCTTGTGGCGCGCCTGGTCCCAGGTCGCGAGCGCCTGATCGGGCTTGCCCGAGACGTGCTCGGCGCGACCGATCAGCTCGATGGCCTCGGCCATCCGGCGCTCGTCCTCGGCCGGCATGCCGCCGGGGATCTTCGACAGTCGATCGTAGTAGTGCTTCACCTCGGCGCCGAGCGCGGCCATCAGATCGAGCCGGCCGATGCCGGTGAGCTGGGTCTGGACGTGGGTGAACATGTAATCGATCAAGCGCTCGGCCGCGATCTTGCGGGTCGTCGCGATCTGGTTCTCGTACTCCGCGCGATCGCGCTCGCGCACGACCTGGTCGACCGCGAGCGTGCCGCCGATCGCGAAGCCCGCGATCGCGATCGCCGAGATCGTGACCGCGGCGCGGTGCTTCTTCACGAACCGCCCGACCCGTTGCAGCGCGGTGTAGCGGTGGGCCTCGACGAGGTTGCCGGTGAGGAACCGGCGCAGCTCCTCGGCGAGCTCGCCGGCGTTGGGATAGCGATCCGCTGGCTTCGGCGCCATCGCACGATCGAGGATCGCGACCAGGTCATGCGGGGCGTGCTTCACGCGCGTGCGCAGCGGGACGATCTTGCCGAGCGCGGCGGCGGCGATCACGTCGGTCGCGGTGCGCGCGTTGTAAGGCGGCGTCCCGGCGAGCACGTGGTAGAGCATCGCGCCGAGCGCGAACACGTCGGCGCGCTGATCGACCGGCTCGCCGCGTGCTTGCTCCGGCGCCATGTATGCGGGCGTCCCCATCACCGAGCCCGCCACGGTCAGGGTCGACGAGGCGGTGTCGCGTCCCTCTCCCAGCCGCGCGGCCTTCGCCGCGGTCGCGCGCGGCGCGCGGTTGGCCGAGTCGAGCGGGTCGGCGGCGTCGAGATCCTTCGCGAGGCCCCAGTCGATCACGACGGTCTCGCCGAAGTCCCCGATCAACACGTTGCCGGGCTTGAGATCGCGGTGGATGATCCGCTGGCTGTGCGCGTAGGCGATCGCGTCGCACGCCGCCGCGAGACGTGGCAGCAGCGCGAGCCGCTCCGGCAGGGTCTTGGTCGCGGCGATCACCTGGTCGAGCGGTCGGCCCGAGACGAGCTTCATCGCGAAGAAGGGCTCGCCGGTCGGCCACCGCCCGGCCTCGTAGACCGGCACGATGCCGGGGTGCTGTAACCGCGCCGTGATCAGCGCCTCGCGCTGGAACCGCGGCATCGAGTCTTCGTTCGGATCGAGCAGCTCCTTGAGCGCGACGGGGCGGCCGAGCCGGCGATCCTCGGCGGCCACGATCCGGCCCATCCCACCGCGCGCGATCTCCTCGGCGGTCTCGTACAACGCGCGCGACACCTCGGGCAGCGGGGGCAGCTCTCCGGTGACGGGGGCCGCCATCGTGGCGTCGGAGCTGAGCTGGTTGGCGAGCGGCGGCGGGACGAGCGCGGGCGCTGGTTCGGGCTTCGCGATGCCATCGCGCGTCCCGAGCACGACCTTCTTGAACGTGGGCGTCTGCGCGTCGTTCGGGATCGAGGGCGCGAGCGGGTCGGGCGCCGGCTCGGGCGCGGGGACCGGCACCGGCTTGGCGACGCTCGCTACGGGCGCCACCGTCGCGGCGAACGCGTCGTCGTCGTCCGGGGCCGCCATCGCGTCGATCATAGCCTATTGGTCGGGCCGGGCTTCGCGTAAGGTACCGGCGATGTCTCGGCCGCGTGTCGTCCTCGTCCACGGCAGCGCCACCGACCACACGACCTGGGCGATCCAGCTCGGCTCGGCGCTGAAGGACCGCTTCGAGCTGGTCGCGCCGGATCGCGACTTCACGCGCACGACCGTCGAGCAGCACGCCGCGGACCTCGCCGCGGTGGCCGGCGATCGCGCGCTCGTCGTCGGCTCGAGCTTCGGCGCGGTGATCGCGCTCGAGCTCGCGCGAACCCACCCGGCAGTCATCGCGGGGATGATGCTGATCGAGCCGCCGATGCCGCCGTCGGATGACCCGGTGCTCGCCGGCGCACAGGGTGCGTTCTACGCCGAATTCGAGCGTCGCGTGCGCGACGAGGGTGGCCCCGCCGCCGCCGAATACTTCCTGCGCACCGTGCTCGGGGCCGAGGCCTACGAGCGGATCCCGCGGGCGTTCCGCGAGCGGTCGCGCGAGCGCTGGGCCGAGATCCGCGCCGATTCGGTGGCGCTCGTCGCCTACCGCCCGCGCTACGCCGAGCTGCGCTCGTGCGAGGTCCCGGCGCTCCTGGTCGGCGGCGAGCGCTCGGCGCCGCTGTTTCGGCCGACGCTCGAGGCGCTCGCGGCGGCCTTGCCCGACTCCGAGCTGGTCACGATCCCCAACGCCGGCCACATGTTGCACGCCGAGGCGCCGCGCAGGTTCGGAGAGCTGCTGATCCGGTTCGCCGCCGAGACCGGGATCGAGTAAGGTCCGCGGCCTTCCAGGTTCGCGAGACTCCTCATGATCGAAACGAGCAGCATCAGCAAGCTTACGGCGGGCGACGAGCGGCCACCCGCGGTCGTCGTCGCCGTGCAGTTACCCGGCGTGACCGATGGCGAGCTCGAGTCCTCGATCACCGAGCTCGAACGGCTCGCGAAGACCCTCGGGCTCCAGCCCGTCGCGCGCATCGTGCAGCGCCGCGCGAAGCTGGCCTCGGGCGTCGTGCTCGGCGAAGGCAAGCTCGTCGAGCTCGCGAGCTTGACGGGCGGTTCCGGCGAGATCCCGAAGTACGTGCGGCCCGGCTCCCGGCAAGCCGACGCCGCGGCGGCACAGGACGATGACGAGCACGAGGACGACGGCGAGGCGAGTGACGCGCCCGCGTTCGAGACCGCCAAGCCCGCGCAGCGCGCCAAGGTCGTGCTCGTCGATCACGACCTGACCCCGACCCAGCAGCACAACCTCGAGACCGCGACCGGCGTCGACGTGCTCGATCGCACCGCGGTGATCGTGGAGATCTTCCATCGCCACGCGAAGACCCGCGAAGCGCGCCTCCAGGTCGAGGTGGCGCGGCTGCGCTATCTCGCGCCACGGCTGCGCGCCGCGGGCGGCGGCGGCGATCGGGTGCGCGGCGGCATCGGCGGCAAGGGCGCGGGCGAGAGCTCGCTCGAGCTCGATCGCCGGCGCAT
>JBDTEH010000021.1:0-10545 GCA_039922635.1 Kofleriaceae bacterium
GGTTCGTGACGCTCCGCGATCGCAAGCGGTGCGCGGTGCCGGGTTGCCGAGCGGCGCGGCATCTCGATGTCCATCACATCGTGCCGCGGCACCTCGGCGGTGGGCACGAGGCCGAGAATTTGACGAATTTGTGCGCCGGTCACCATCGCGCGCTTCACGAGGGCCGGCTGACGATCACCGGACGTGCGCCAAGCCTGATCGTAGCCTGGCCGGTCGATGTTCTCACGCAGGATGGTGACGCAGCATGTGGCAGCGACGCGGAGTCCCACGTGGGGCCGAGCGGGCGGGATGGTGACGCAGCATGTGGCAGCGACGCGGAGTTCCACGTGGGACCGAGTGGGCGGGACGGTGACGCAGCATGCGGCAGCGACGCGAAGTCTCACGTGGGACCGAGTGGGCAGGATGGTGACGCAGCATGTGGCAGCGACGCGAAGTCCCACGTGGGACCGAGTGGGCGGGATGGTGACGCAGCATGTGGCAGGGTGGCCGAGAGGCTGCCTGCGCCTCGCTCCCGGGCCGGTTTGGCGGAGCCGCGCGGCCCCTCGAGCTACGAGTGGACCGTCAAGAAGACCGAAGCGATGCTCGCCCTCAAGCAACTTGGATTTGCGATGAAGGAGGCGCGCGTGTGGGTCGAACAGGCCGCAGAACGGCTGTCACGGAGCGAGTCGCTCGAGCAACTGGTCGTCGATGCGCTGCGGATCTCTCGCCACGGAGCTCTCGCGAGCACGACGGATCGCCCTCCCCATACGTGACAGGCCCCTGCGCGAGGCGCGGAAAATATCTACCGACCGGCCCGGCCGGCGGTTGTCGCGCTCGCTTGTTACGCGTCCGAGCTCGAGCTCGGATCGGCGGACCGCCCACACGACGACGTCGGCGTTGATGGCCTCGAAGCCGAACGCGCTGACGGCAGCGATCCGCTCGGGCGATTCCCCGGGCTCGGCCTTCGCCACCAGAACGTGTAGCTCGATGGAGCGAGCATGCCCTCGTGCATCCTGCAGCTCGGCCCAGCAGCGACCGGGATCGACGCAGCTCGTTCCGCCGGTCGGCCCACGTGGGGCCGCGGCACGCCGGTGACAACCATGCTCACGCTCCGCACGTCGCCGCTGGTTCCGCGTGGTGGGCGAGCACGACCTGGATCGCCGAGCGGATCGGTTCGAGCACGGCTACCGGTCGGCCCCACGTGGGGCCGCGGCACGCCGGTGATAACCACGCTCACGCTCCGCACGTCGCCGCTGGTTCCGCGTGGTGCGCGAGCACGACCTGGCGCGCCGAGCGGATCGGGTCGACCGCGGATGATATCGGTCGGCCCCACGTGGGGCCGCTGCGTTGGCACCGGCGAACCAGCGTGGTTCTCACTCCGCACGTCGCCGTTGGCCCTGGTCACGCGCGCGGACCGAGCCTTTTACGTCACTTGCACGATTTCGCCGAATCCCTGCGACCAAACCGCCGGGGTACGCTGTCTGGGCGGTGGCGATGGGGAACGAGCGATTTCGGGGGCTGCTCGAGCCGGTGTACGCCGGCGCGCTCGGGTTCGCGCGCCACGTGTCGCGGTCGCGCAGCGATGGCGATGATCTGTTTCAAGAGGCGCTGATCCGCGCGCTCGCCAAGCTCGACTCGCTGCGCGACGACGCGGCGTTCAAGCCGTGGCTGTACCGGATCGTGATCACCGTGCACCGCAACCGCAGCCGCACGGCGTTCTGGCGGCGGTTCCTGCAACTCGGCGATCGCGAGCATGCGGCGGATACGCCGCACGCGCGCGGCGACTATCGCGTCGCCGAGTGGTCGCCCGATGCGGCCGAGTCGGCGCGGCGCGCGCGGCTGGCGCTCGCGACCTTGCCCGCGGTGCAGCGCGAGGCGATCGTGCTGTTCGAGATCGAAGGCTGGCAGGTCGACGAGCTCGCGGCGCTGCACGGCGTGAGCTCGTCGGCGATCAAGTCGCGGCTCGCGCGCGGCCGAGCGCGGTTGCGCGCGTATTACGAGGCTCGCCATCAGGCCGAGCCTGCGCTCACAGGAGAACCGTCATGATCGATTCGCTGATCTCGACCGATCTCGCCGCGCTCGCGATCGAGGATCGCCAGCGCGTGCCCGCGTTCGACGCGGTGCTGCCGCAGCCACGCGACAAGGTGCGATGGCCGATCAAGCGCTGGCTGGCGCAGGCCGCGCCGGTCGCGGCACCGATCGTCGCAGTCGTCGCCGGTGCGGGCGTGCTGGCCGCGCTCGATATCCACACGTTCCAGGAGTCGCCACAGCTCGCGGTCGTGATCGTGATCGCGATCGTCGCGATGCTGCACGCGCTCGGCGGGCGGGCGCGCGCCAAGCCGGGCAAGCCGGTCGCGGACGTGATCGCGGCCGTGCTGATCACGGGGAGCGCGGCGGTGTTCTTCCTTGCCGTGTGGCACCGCCATCACGCGACGACGTGTCCGTTCTTTGACGAAGGTGGTGTTTTTTTTGGACCGTGCACGGACCACGACGCGTTCACCAGCCCCGGCTTCGTCGCGATCGTGTGGGCGATCGTGCTGATCGTCGCGCGCGTGCTCGCGTCGCGGGTACGTGTCGACGTGGCTCGCTGGGGCGTCGCCGCGAAGATCGTTGCGGTCGCGGTGCTGCTCACCTGGGTCAGCGTGAATCAGTTCGACGATTCGTGGATCGGAGTCGCTGGGTTTCACGCATACAAGCCGCCCCCCAATGCCGCGTTGCTCACCTTGCACCGGGCGATGGCGAGGATGTTCGACTGGCCCCACATCGGTGTCGAGCTGTCCCCGTCGCAGTGGGACGCACTCGCCGCCGGGCTCGCGATGCTCGGGTTCGCCGCGACCATCGCGGTCGCGTGCGTGCGGGAGCGTGCGCGGGCGTCACGGTGGTTGACGTTCCTCGAACATCCCGCGGTGACGCCGCTCGCGGTCGTGGTCGCGACGGCCGCCCTCGTCTACGCGAGCGCGGGCGATGACCCCGACATCACCGGCCGGCGCGCCGCGATCGCGTGCGTCGCCGCGATCATCGCGTATGGCGGGATGCTGTTACGCCGCCGCCGCCGCGAAGCGCTAAGCTGACCGTATGGCCGAGCCCGCAATCGCTCCCGATCGCATCCACGAGCTGTTCCGCCGTCAACAAGCGAACCACGCCGCGGTCAAGCGCACGACCGCCGCCGAGCGGATCGGCAAGCTCGAGCGGCTGCGCGAGGCGATCACGTCGCGCGAGGCCAAGATCCGCGAGGCGATGGCGAAGGACTTTCGCAAGTCGCCGATCGAGGTCGACATCACCGAGGTGTTCCCGGTGCTGGTCGAGATCAAGGACGCGATCAAGCACCTCGCGCGGTGGATGCGGCCGCAGCGGATCGAGACCCCGATGTCGCTGTTCGGCACCCACAGCGAGATCATGTACGAGCCCAAGGGCGTCGTGTTGATCATCGGGCCGTGGAACTACCCGTTCCAGCTCGTGATCGCACCGCTGATCGCCGCGGTCGCGGCCGGCAACTGCGTGATCGTCAAGCCGTCGGAGCTGACCGCGCACACCTCGAAGCTGCTGGTCGAGCTGATCGGCGACGTGTTCGCCGAGGATGAGGTCGCGGTCGTCGAGGGCGATGCGGTCGAGACCCAGAAGCTGCTCGCGCTGCCGTTCGACCACTTCTTCTTCACCGGCTCGACCCGGGTCGGCCGGATCGTCGCGGAGGCCGCGGCGAAGCACCTCGCGTCGACCACGCTCGAGCTCGGCGGCAAGTCGCCGGCGATCGTCGACGACTCGGCGGACCTCGACCTCACCGCGAAGCGACTGGTGTGGGGCAAGTTCGTCAACGGCGGCCAGACCTGCATCGCGCCGGACTACGTGATGGTCTCGGAGGGCCGCGAGCGAGCGCTCGTCGATGCGCTCAAGAGCGCGATCACCGATCTCTACGGTGGGAGCGAAGCGGACCGCAAGCAATCGGCGGACTTCTGCCGGATCATCAACGACCGCAACTTCCAGCGCCTCACCGGCATGCTCGACGCGACCGTGAAGGCCGGCGCGAAGGTCGAGATCGGCGGCGACAGCGACGCGGCCGAGCGCTACATCGCGCCGACCGTGCTGACCCAGGTCAAGCCGGACTCCGCGGTGATGGCCGAGGAGATCTTCGGCCCGATCTTGCCGGTGTTGACCTACAAGTCACTCGACGAGGTCGCACCATTCATCACCGCGCGCGACAAGCCGCTCTCGCTGTACATGTTCGGCACCGACGAGCGCCGGATCGACGACATGATCGCCGCGACGACGGCCGGTGGTACCTGCATCAACAACACGCTGATCCACTTCGCGAACCAGAACCTGCCGTTCGGCGGCGTCGGCGCGAGCGGGCAGGGCAGCTACCACGGCTTCTACGGGTTCAAGGCGTTCTCCCACGAGCGCGGCGTGCTGCGGCAGGGCAGATTGGACCTGCTGAAGCAGGTGTATCCGCCCTACACGCCGAAGGTCCAGCGCATGCTGAAGTGGATGACCAAGCTGTTCACCTGAAGACAGGTGCGGCGTACGCCTTCTTCGCAGCCGATTGCCGAGCTGAATATTCGCGTTTTTTCGCGCGTCTATTATCGTGAAGCTCGATGTGCCGGATGCTCGGAATGGCGGCTGCGAGACCAACCTCGGTATGCGAGCTCCTCTACGACGCGCCACGTAGCTTGCGCGTGCTGTCCGAGCACCACGCCGATGGCTGGGGCGTGGCCCTGCGCCGCAACGACACGTGGACCGTCAAGCGCAGCACGACCTGCGCCGCGCGGTGCGCGAGCTACGCCGGGCTCGACCACGAGGCCGTGCTCGCGATCGCGCACATCCGCAAGAAGACCGTCGGCGAGCTCTCGCTCGCGAACACCCATCCGTTCCAGCGCGGCCGGTTCGTGTTCGCGCACAACGGCACGGTCGACGCGGCGGCGCTGGCCGCCCACACCGCGCCCGAGCACACCGCGACGCTCGCCGGCTCGACCGATAGCGAGCAGCTGTTCATGTTCGTGTTGACCCAGATCGATCGCGCCGGCGAGGTCGCCGCCGGGGTGACGGCCGCGGTGCGCGCGTTGCACGCGCTCGGCAGCATCGGCTCGGCGAGCTTCCTGCTCTCGTGCGGGGACAAGCTGTACGCGCATCGCCTCGGACGGGCGCTGTTCACGACCCAGCGCCGCGGCGTCGCGTTGATCGCGAGCGAGCCGCTGACCGATAACGATCGCTGGACCGAGATCGGCGAGCGCGAGCTCGTCGTGCTCGAGCGCCCGCAGCCCTCGGGCATGCTCGCGGCCTAGCGAGTCGCGCTAGTCGTCGGCTTCGTCGGCTTCGTCACTAGCTTCGGCGGCGGCGTCGGGCGCTGCATCGTCGGTCTCGGCGGCGGCGAGCTCGGCGGCGCGGCGGGCGACCTTGAGCGCCTCCGCGACATGGCGGAACAGCGCGCGGGCGGCGCCGGGTGGCTTGCCGGTATCGCGCTCGCGCTGCGCGGCATCGATCAACCGCGGCAGCTCGGCGTCCGCGCCGCCGGGGAACGTCTCGGCGCCGGCGAGGCCCTCGGCCAGCAGCTTGGTCCGCCACTTCTCGGCGAGGTGAAACTGCTGCTCGTCGACGTTGCCGTCGTGGACCTTGGCGAGCTGGGCGTCGAGGTCCGCGGTGTCGAACCGGCGCAGATCGCCGGCGAGCGTGCGTTCGGCCCGGCGGCGCGCGATCAACGTGGTGATCCGACGCGCGCGATCGATCGCCTCGCGGAGCCCCTCCTCGAGCTCGAGTCGCTTGAGCACGGGCGGTCGGAGCTCCATCAAGGTGCGGGCGAGGCGCGCGGTGCGGTCGCCTTCCCGGCGCATCTTGCCGCGCGCGATCTGGCGGTTACTTCTCGAGTCATCGTCACGCGGCACGCGGGCATCTTGCCAGATTCCATGCTTGCATACGCGGGATGGCCAGGCGCCCCGTGCTGATCGTGCTGATCGTGCTCGTCGGGGCGCTGCTCGCCGGAGCGCTCTTCCTGTGGAAGGGCTCGGCGCTGTCCGCGCCCCCGGGGCCCGCGATGAGCACGCCCGAGAGCGCGCCCGGGTCCGAGCTCGCCGCGGTACCCACGCCGGCGGCGCCGACCGCGCCCGCCTCGAAGGTCCGCAAGCTGTCCCCCGAGCAACGCAAGCAGCTCGGCGCGCAGATCGCCGCGGCGGTCCACCAGGCGCGCGAGGCTCGTGCGGCGCGCGCGCGCAGCGCCGGGACGCCGGTGTCCGATGACGATCCGGTGATCCCGCTCGAGGCCGTCGGTCCCGAGCTCGAGCACGCGCTCACCGCCGCGATCCCGCTGCTCGCGCAGTGCTACGAGCACGCCGGCAGCGCCGCGTCGCGCACCGCCGCCGCACAGATGACGATGACGAGCGATCCGGACCTCGGCACCGTGATCGACACCGGCGACATCGTCGACGCGACCGGCCACGCGCTCGATCACACGCTCGATGACTGCCTGCGCGACACGATCGACGCGCTCGCGCTGCCGCCGCTCGGTCAACCCGGCAAGCTGCAGCTCCAGTACTCGTTCCGGTTCGACTAAGCTGGCGCCCCGCGATGTTGCTGTTCAAGAAGGCGTTCTTCGCCGGCCTGCTGGATGGTTCGATCACGTTGACGTATCGGCGCTGGCAGCAGCCGCACGTTCGCCCTGGCGGCCGCTATCGCTGCCACCCGATCGGGGTGCTCGAGGTCGATCGGATCGAGCTCGTCACCGTGGCCACGATCCGCGACGCGGATGCGGTCGCGGCCGGGTTCGCGACCCGCGCCGCGCTCGTCGCCTACCTCGCCGAGCTCGGCCCGCTCGAGGCCGCGACCGAGGTCTACCGCGTCGAGCTCCACCACGGCGGTGATGGCGACCGGGTCGAGCTCGCGCTGCACGATCAGCTCGCGGCCGGCGACCTCGCCGCGATCCGCGCGAGGCTCGACCGCCTCGATCGCGACGAGGCCTGGACCCGCAAGACGCTCGCGATCATCGCCAAGCGTCCGCGGATCGCCGCGTCGCAGCTCGCCAAGCAGCTGGGCCGCGAGACCCTGCCGTTCAAGGTCGATGTCCGCAAGCTCAAGAAGCTCGGCCTGACCCAGAGCTTCGAGGTCGGTTACGAGCTCTCGCCGCGCGGGCGCGCGTACCTCGCCGGTTCAGCTCGAAGGCCGCGTGCGAAGCCGGCGACGGCGGGGCGCCGCACGTCGCCTGTTCGTGCGCCCGAGCGGAAGGGCGGCACCGTGCCCGCCGTGCCCGGGGCGCACGGCGAGACCAACCACGGCGCGCGCACGAAGTCGACACGAAGGCCGGGCTAGGTGATCGAGCGCGCACTCACTCGCTGATCGGCAGCGTGACCCGGAACGTCGTGCCGTGGCCGACCACCGATTGGACGTCGACCGAGCCGTGATGGCGCCGCACGCTGGTGTGGATCATCGCGAGGCCCAGCCCGGTGCCCTGGTCGCGTGACTTCGTCGTGAAGAACGGCTCGAACGCCCTGGCCATGGTCGCGTCGTCCATCCCGCAGCCATTGTCGGTCACGGTCAGCTCGACGTAGGCACCGGCGCACTGCAACTGGCGCACGAGCGCTTCGTCGCCATCGATCTTGACCGTGCGCGCCGCGATCACGAGCCGGCCGCCCTTGGGCATCGCGTCGATCGCGTTGAGACACAAGTTGAGCAGCACCTGATGGAGCTCGTCGTACGAGCCGAGCGCGCGCACACCGGGTTCGATGCGGAGCACGAGCTCGAGCGGCGCGTTGGTCCGGCGGCGCGCCATCGCCGCGGTCTTGGTCGCGAGCTCCTGGACATCGATCGCGACGAACGGCAGCGGCTCGGGCCGGCCGAGCCTGAGCAGGCGCTTCGCGAGCGCGATCGCCGAGGTCGTCGCATCGCGGATCTCGTCGAGGCTGGCGCGACCGTCGCCCTCGGGCAGGTCGGCGGCCACGACGTCGAGGTTGAACAGGATCACCGACAGGGCGTTGTTGAAGTCGTGGGCGATGCCACCGGCGAGCGTCGCCATCGCCTCGAGACGCTGCATGCGCGCGACGCGCTCCGCGAGCTCGTCGTGCTGCGTGAAGACCAGCACCGTGCGGCCGATCTGGATCCGATCGCCGACCGCGACCGTGGTCGGCTTGACGATGCGCATCCCGTTGAGCAGCGTGCCGTTCGAGCTCTGGAGGTCTTCGAGCTGGAACGCGTCGTTGCCGATGGTCACCAGCTGCGCGTGCCGGCGCGAGACTTCGCTCTCGCCGAGCGTGATGTCGGCGTGGCTGCGGCCGATCGAGACCGAGCTCTTGGAGATCGGGAACGCCGTACCGAGGTCTGGTCCACTCACGCACACCAGCGAGGCGCGGACGAGGCCGCGATTGGTCGCCTCCGAGGAGTCCACGGTCGGGATCGTCGCGGTGTCGACCACCGGCCCGGTCGCGGTGTCGACGCGTATCCAAGGAACCATCGCTCCATGATTCGGTCAATTTCGGTGAAGTTTAGGGTAACGCGGGGGGCCGAGACGGGGCCGAGACGGGCTCCGCCAGGCGCCGGTACGCGCCGGTACGCGCCGGTACCGTATGTGAACGTGTTCCCGTGTAGGCTGCCGAGCGATGTCGTTGCTGCGACCGCCACCCCCGGGGCTCGCGAGCCTCGAGCATGGCCTCGCGCCGCACTTCGACGAGCTGCGCGCGATTCGCACCCGCAAGCAGCTCGCGCGCAGCGGCCTGTGGCGGCGGATCGGCGGCGAGGCCGAGCGCGTGCTCGACGGGATCGAGGTCCGCGATGCGGGCGGCGCAAGGCAACTCGGAACGACGTTTCGTGCCGCGGCGTGGAACATCCAGCGCGGTGTGCACCTCGATCGGCTGATCGCGGCGTTCCGCGACGACCCGGAGCTCGCGCGCGCCGACGTGCTGCTGCTGAGCGAGGTCGACCACGGCATGGGCCGGTCGGGCAATCGCCACGTCGCACGCGAGCTCGCGGAGGCGCTCGGCATGGGCTACGCGTTCGCGGTGTCGTACGTCGCGCTCGAGGATGACCTCGGCGAGAACGCCGCCGGCCTCGCGAGCACGCTCGCGCTCGCGGGCAACGCGATCCTGTCGCGCGCGCCGATCCTGGCGGCGGTCAACGCCGACGTCCCCGCGGTACGCGACAAGTTCGGCTCCTCGGAGAAGCGGCTCGGCCGCAAGCGCGCGGTGGTCGCGTCGATCGCGACGGTGGCCGGACCGGTGACGTTCGCCCAGGCGCACCTCGATTCGAACGCGGATACCGGGCAGCGCTCGCGCCAGCTCGCCGCGATCCTCGACGAGGCAGATCGGCTCGGCGGTCCCGTGGTGCTCGGCGGCGATCTCAACACGACGACCTATCAATATAGCTCCGCGTTCCGGCTCGCCCGCGACGTCGTTCACAAGCTCGTCGTCACCGGCTTCGCCGGCACCGTGAACAACTACCTGACCCCGGAGCGCCGCTACGAGACCGCGATGTTCGAGCTACTCGCCGCGCGCGGCTTCACCGTCGACGGCTTCAACGAGCGCGGTCGAGGCACGATGCGCTATGACTTCAACGAGCCGTACGCGCTCGCGAAGGTCGAGAAGGCGGTCGGTGGCCTGGTGACCCGCTGGCTGGTCCGCCGGCTGCGGCCGTGGCACGGCGTGGTCGCGGCGCACCTCGATTGGTTCGCGGGCCGCGGCCTGCGCGCGAGCGCACCCGCGATCGTGCGGCTCGCGGCGCCGCGGCCGTCGGACCACGATCCGATCGTGGTCGATCTCGCCGTATCATGAGCCATGGCAACGCTCAGCTTCGGGGACGTCACGGCGGAGGTCGTGCCCGAGCGGGGCGCGCTGGTCACCGCGTTGCGGGTCGGGACCCGCGACGTGCTGTACCTCGATCCCGCGACGCTCGCCGATCCGGCCCAGAACGTGCGCGGTGGGATCCCGGTGTTGTTCCCGTTCGCCGGCAAGCTCGCCGGCGAGACGCTGGGGTTGACCGGCACCAAGATGAAGCAGCACGGCTTCGCTCGCGATCGCGCGTGGACCGTGACCGAGCGCGACGCCGCGTCGCTGACGATGACGCTCGCCGCCGATGCCGAGACCCGCGCGCAGTTTCCGTTCGAGTTCACGGCGCATCACCGCGTGATGATCGTGCCGGGAGGCGTCCAGCTCGAGCTCGCGATCGTCGCCGGCGACCGTGACGTCCCGGTGTCGCCCGGCTGGCATCCCTACTTCGCGATCGCGCGGGCCGACAAGGCCGCCGTGCGGCCGGGCCTCAGCGACGACGACCACGAATTCGACTTCGGGATGCCGGCGCCGGTCGAGGGCCGCTCGCGGTTCGCGCCGCCGGGCATCGCGCTCGAGGCTTCGCCGGAGCTCCGCCACCTGCAGATGTGGTCGCAGCCGGGCAAGCCGTTCGTCTGCATCGAGCCGTTCTTCGGCCCGGCGGGGACCATCAACACCGAGCAGCGCGGCTGGGTCCGTGCGGGCCAGGCGCGCTCGTTCTGGATCCGGATCCGAGCGTGACGCGATCGGTCAGCTGTCGCCCTGCACGTGGAGCTGCCATGGCGCGCCCGACGAACAGCCGGTCGCCGGCGCCCGGACCTCGACGACGACG
>JBDTEH010000022.1:0-6899 GCA_039922635.1 Kofleriaceae bacterium
CGCGAGCGAGGCGCTGCGCGATTTCGGGCTCGGCGCTCAGGTCCTCGCGGATCTGGGCTGCAAGAAGATCCGGCTGATGATGTGGAGCGACCGCAAGATTCCGGGGCTCGAGGGCTTCGGGATCGACGTCGTCGAACGCGTCCCGATTCCGCCGCGGCAAGCCGCGGACGGGACGCGCACCAAGACCGCCCGCTGAGGTATACAGGGGCCGCCCCTCATGCCGACCACCATCGAAGGCACCCTGTCCGCCGCCGGCCTGCGGTTCGCGATCGTCGCAGCGCGCTTCAACGGGCTCATCGTCGAGCCGCTGATCGCCGGTGCGATCGACGCGATCGTCCGCGCCGGGGGCAAAGACGGCGACATCACGGTCGTGCGCTGCCCGGGAGCCTGGGAGTTGCCGCAGGTCGTTCGCCACGTGCTCGCGCGCGGCAGCGTCGATGCGGTGATCGCGCTGGGCGCCGTGATCCGCGGCGCGACGCCGCACTTCGACTACGTCGCCGGCGCGGCCGCGACCGGCCTCGCGAGCGCGGCCGCCGGCAGCGACGTGGCGGTCAGCTTCGGCGTGCTCACGACCGATACGATCGAGCAAGCACTCGAGCGCGCCGGAACCAAGGCAGGCAACAAGGGGTTCGATGCCGCGCTGACCGCGATCGAGCTCGCGACGCTGTTCAAGCAGCTCAAACCGAAGAAGTCCAAGTGACGCCGGGCATCCGCACGCAGGGCCGCGCGTTCGCGCTGCAGTTGTTGTACGCACGCGATCACGATCCCACCGCCGACGTCGCCGGCAACGCGCTCGGCTGGGCGAGCGACTTCGAGCTCGAGCTCGAGCCGGCAGCGCAGCAGTTCGCGCGCGACCTCGTGGCCGCCGCGAGCGAGCGGGGCGCGGAGCTCGATCAGTTGATCACGTCGTCGTCGCGCAACTGGCGCCTCGAGCGGATGTCGCGCGTGGATCGCAACATCCTGCGGCTGGGTACCTGCGAGCTGGTCGCCTTCCCCGAGGTCCCGGTCAAGGTCGTGATCAACGAGGCGATCGAGCTCGCGAAGCGGTTCGGGACCGCCGAGTCATCGGCATTCGTCAACGGCGTGCTCGATCGCATCGCGACGGCGGCGGGCCGTACGCCGGAGAGCTAATGGCCGACCCGCGGGTTCGAACCTCATGAGCCTCACGGTCCTGCCGCTCGATCTCGCGCGCTGGGACGAGACCGCGCGTGATTGCCTGGTGCTGCCGGTGTTCAAGGACGATCGCCCGCTGCGCGGCGCCGCCGGCCTCGCCGATTGGCGACTGTGCGGCCGGCTGTCACGGCTGGTCTCCACCCGCCGCGCGACCTCGGACCAGGGGGAGACCCTGCTGTTGCCGCCGGGCCGGCGGCTCCGGTTCCAGCGCTTGATGTGGTTCGGCCTCGGCGACGCGAAGGGCTACACCGACGATCGGTTCCGCCAGGACCTCGCGTGGATCCTCGGCGTGGTCAGCCGCGCCGGCGTCAAAGACTGGGCCGTGCAGCTGCCCGGGCGTGCGTCGGGGCTGATCGGGGCCCGCCGCGCCATCGAGATCATCCTCGAGGATCAGCTGCTCGTCGATCAGCCGATCACGTTACTCGAGGATCCGGCGGGCCAAAAAGACATCGCCGAGTTGCTGCGTAGTCAGCGCTAGGCTCGGGGTCATGAGGTTCGTGCTCGTCTTCGTGATGCTCGCCGCGTGCGGTGGGCCGAAACAGGCGCCGCCCGGCGAGCTCCATCCGACGCTCGAGCCGGCACCGATCGATGCGCCGCATCGCGACGCGAGCGACGAGATCAACGCGGTCGCGCGCGAGCTCGGAGCGCTCGCTGCCCCGCCGCCGAAGCCCACGATCCCGCGCGAGCTCCACGTCCCGCTCTACGTCCGCGACCTCGCGGGCCTGATCCTCCTCGGCGACGAACAGACCGAGGCGGCCGGGATGGTCGCGACCTGGGCGCGCAATCAGGGGCTGACTGTCGCGGACCCCGCGCGGACACGCGCCCTGATCGGCCACGCCGAGCGCGGCGAGCACGCGCTCACCGGCAAGGCGTGCGGCGCGCCGCTGGGCGAGCCAACCGCGGTCACGCGCTGGCGCACCGAGCTCGCCGCGAAGGGCCGGATCGAAGCGCGGGTGCAATGCACCCCCGCGTGCTGGCTCGGCGTCACGATCGCGCGGGGCGTCGATGCGTCGCTCACCGAGGCCGGCCCACCGGTGTTGTTCGCCGCGGCGTACGATGTCACCAAGCCGTGGCGCACCGAGCTCCCGCGCGCGCTCGCGCAGCTCGTCGACGCCGACGGTCCGACGCCGGTCGTCGCGCACGCGACCGAGCCACTCGGCGTCCCCGATAGCTCGTATGACACGCACGACCACCTGCTGCTCGGCATCGAGCTGCGCGATCGGGTCGAGCACTGCATCGCACCGGGCCACAGCGCCGGAGTCGTGGTCGAGCTCGACGCGCGCGGCGGGGTGGCACGGTGCAACGGTGACGATCAGCACGTCGCCGGCGACCTCGCGGCGGCGCCGTGCGTGTGCCCGGAGCTCGCCGGCCAGGTGTTCAGCGACGCGAAGGGCCGCCGCCGCGGCATCGCGGTGTTTACCGGTCCGCGGATCGTGACGACCACGCGCCGCGGGCTGCGGGTCACGGCGAAGCTGCACGAGGACGAGGTCTCGGATCCGTCGATCGCGGACTGGGCGCCGGATCGCCTGATCCCGGTCGAGCGCTGCTTCGCGGGGCAGAGCGCTCCGCAGCCGTTCGAGGCGGCGGTGACGCTCGACTTCGATCAGGACGGCACCACGACGAAGGTGAGCCTGACCGGCGCGAAGCTCGCCGCGTCGGTGCAGCACTGCGTCGAGACCGCGCTCGCGACGATCCGCGCGCCGTGTCCGGCGATCGCGACGTCATCCGCGCGGGGCCGCCTGACCGTCTCGTTCGACTAGTTGCGCGCGAGCATCACGGCGGTTTGCGAAAACGCGGACGCGGCCCAGAACTCGCCGAGCGCGTCGACCTTGTCGCTGAGGTCGCCGTCGCGCTCGATCACCGCGACCTGATAGGCGAGCTTGGCTTGCACGGGCACGGCGCCGGCCGCGATCTTGGCGGCGCGGGCATTCGCGCGCGCGTTGCGCTCGGCGCTCGCGAGCATGTGAGTGAACGCCTGCTCGTACTCGATCTTGTCGACCTTGTTGTTATCGTCGGTGTGGACGCCGAGCGAGTAGTACTTCGCGATCAGCTCCGCGGAGTCGTAGTAGGCGAGCTCGCTGCTCGCCAGCGACATCAGCCCCCACGCGAGCGACTTCTCGCCCCAGCCGGTCTTGAGGTCCTTCGGAAGGCCCTCGGTGTCCGCGAGCTTCGTCATCAAGAACGCGACCAGGTAGTCGGGCTCGATCGAGCTGAACCGGTTGCGCGCGTCGTCGACGCTCAGGTTCGCGCTCTTCGCGAGCTCGTCGATCACCATGGTGTCGAAGTACGACACGCCCGCGGCGGCCGCGGACTCGAACGAGGTGGCCATCCGCTTCACGTTCGGCAACGAGCACATGTACGTGACGCTGTCTTCCTTCTCGAACTCCAGCTCCTCGAGCGCGAGCGTCGACTCGGCGGTCGTGCGCCCGATGTAGAGCACCGTCGGCGCGATCGCCGCGACGATCTGATCCGCCGCCTCGGCCGAGGTCAACTTCGCGGCCGGCTCGGCCGCGAGCCCCTGCAGGAACGTCACCGTCGAGGCCGTGGCCTGGGTCGCGAGCTGGCGATACACGTAGCTGCGCAGCGCGGTCTTGAACGCGGCGATCATCTGGAGGTGACCGCCGAGGGTCTTGGGCTTGAGCGCGCCGATCTTCTGGAACACCGCAGCGATGTTGCCGCCGAGCTGGTCCAGCGTCTGGAGCTCCGCGATCGCGCCGCTGAGGTCGCCCTTCTTGACCTTGTCGAGGAGATCGACCGTCGTGTTCGTCGTGGTCGCGAACGTCCACGCGTACAGCATGCGTTGATACGCCGCGCCGACGAGCCCCTGCTTGTGGAGCTGCTCGGCGAGCTCGGAGTAGTGCTTGGTATAATCGCGCAGCGTGCCGAGCAGCGCCGGCAACTTGCCCGCGCTCTCGAGCTGGACGATCGAGGCCCACTCCTTCGCGAGCCGTTGCTGCCACTGCTGGTACTTGCCCTCGAGCGCGGCCGCCGTCCCGGCGTCGAGGGCCATCTCGCTCTCGGCGAGCGGCACGGTCTCGGGGAGGGTCTTGCCGGTGAGCAGCGTGTACGCCTCGTGGACGTCCGCGATCTCGACCGCCTCCGCGCCGTGCGACTTCGCGAGCTCGACGAGGTCGACGTCCGCGCCGGTCGCCTCGGACCTGGCCTTGCGCATCCCGATCGGATAGCCGAGCCGGCGCTTGCCCTTCTCGATCGAGCCCAGGAACTTTTCCGGAATCCCACCGACCGGACCGATCGTGCCGTCGGGGTTGATGATGCCGGTCATCGTGACCTTCGGGTCGATCGCGGCACCGGTCATCGCCGCGAGGAACCCACCGGCCATCAACCCCGATGCCGAGGCGCCGTCGATGTAGCCACCGGAGCTCGCCGAGAACGTGAAGTCGGTGAGGTCCTTGCCGAGCACACCGGCGGCGACGATCGCGGCGACCCACACGCCCGCGCGCCACTGTGCGCCGGTGCCGCCGTTGAACTCCTCGTAGATGCCGACCTGGACCGACTGATCGGGGTTCGGAGCGATCGCGAGCTTGACCGGGGTCATCCCGCCGGTCGCCGGACCGCTGCCGCCGAGCTGGACGTACATCGCATCGACGGTCGCCTTGGCCTGCGTCGCGGGCAGCGGGAGCACGGTCGATCCATCGTGGACGTCGGTGCCGAGGATCACCGCCTGGTTCGACCGCTTCGCGTCGCCCCGCGCGCCGAGCGGGCCGTACGTGATCACGCGCGGCGAGTTGGCGCTGGTGGTGTCGTGTTGCGAGCCGCCGCACGCGAAGGCGAGAGCCGCGAGCGCGGCGATCCGGATCCCCATCGCGCGCGACTGTACTACTTCGGCACGAACTCGACGCCGATGAACGGCGCGATCGGGAGACCGTGCAGCTCGTCGATGCCGTCGGGATGGTCGGCGTCGGGCATGACCTGCTCGCGCGCTTCGACGTTCGAGTAGTTCGTGGCGTTCTGGATATCCGCGTAGAAGTTGATCAGGCCCCAGTCGCGCTGCCAGGTTCGGTCCGCGCGGAGGTCGAGCTGGAAGAACCACGGTAGGTTCGCGGAGAAGCGTGGTGGATGTGGATCGGTCGGCGTCGAGATCGGGGTGTACGGCGTGCCGGAGACCAGCTGCAGGCGCGCGCCGAGCCGCCACGCGCCGAGCTTGCGCGAACCGATCAGGTTGAGGTTGTGGCGCTGGTCGAGCTCGAACGGCCGGAACCCGCGATACGGCATGGGGGTCGTGTTCGTCGCGACCAGCTCGGGGTCGTCGCGCTCGGCCTGCGACAAGGTGTACGCGATCATCCCGAACCAGTGCTCGGTCGTGCGCTTCACCAGCAGCTCGAGGCCGCGGTCGCGCGCGCGGCCGCCGTTCTCGCGATAGAACGCCAGGCCGAGCTGCTTCTCGAGTAACAGCTCGAAGGTCGGACCGAGCCCGCCGAGGTCCTTGAACTCGCCGGTCGAATCGATCATCCGGACCCCGAGGTCGTTGCCCAGGTTGTAGAACCCGGTCAGCGAGCCCGACCAGCCCTCGCGCTCGGCCTCGACGCCGACCGCGGCTTGATCGAAGTACGAGCTCTGGAGGTAGGGGTTGCCGCCGTTCGGATCGACATCGCCCGGGGTCGGAGATTGATGATAGCGGCCGACCGTCTCGCGCAGCACGAGATGATCGGTGAGCCGCTCGCGGATCGCCAGCCGCGGATCGACGACCTCTTCGCTCGACAGGCCGTAGTGCTCCACGCGCAGCCCGGGCTTCACCGTCAGGCGGTCCTTGACGAGGTCGAACCGCGCGTCGGTCCACAGCGCGGTGTCGTTCCACCAGATCGAGGTGTCGCCATTCATCTGCTGCAGCACGTCGCCGGGCTGGCCGAGGCCCTGCTCGAAGTGCGAGAGATAGCCGCCTTGGATGTCGACGCCGCCGCGGAGCTCGCCCCAGGTGTAGTCGCGCGTCAGATCCGCGCGCACGCCACCCGGATACTTCGGGCGATCGAAGGTCTCGGCGACGCCGTTGGTCACGCTCTGGAACGACAGCTGATCGACGCCGACCCACGGCGTGATCCGGAGGGCGAGCCCTCCCCACTGTCGCAGGTACGGCACGCCGGCGCGCACGAAGAACATCGACAGCGTGCTGGTGTCCTCGTGGCCGTTCTTGCCGGCGCTGTTCGCGGTGACGTGGTCGTACGCGAAGAACATCAGCGGCGTGATCCGGCCCTCGCGGGTCGGATCGCCGAACGACATCCGGACCTGGCTATCGAGATAGCTCGGCAGCGGCAGATCGTCGGGAGCCCACGCCACGGCGACGACGTCGAAGTACGAGCGCCGCACGCCCATCAAGATCCCACCGCTGCCGACCGGGCCCTCGGCGAACACCGAAGAGTCGAGCAGGCCCACCGAGCCGCCGGTGCGCCAGCGATCGCGGCGCGGCTCGCGGGTGTCGAGCGTGACGATGCCGCCCTGCGCGCGCCCGTAGCTGGCATCGAACCCACCGTTCTCGACGGTGAGGTTGGTCAGCATGCCGCTGGGATAGAACGAGGTCACGCCACCGAAGTGAAACGCGAGCGGGACCTCGATGCCGTCGAGGTAGACCTCGTTGTCGCGCGGCGAGCTACCGCGGAGCACCAGCCCGCCGTACGAGTAGGGCAGGCGCGCGACGCCGGGCAGCGCCTGCGCGGCGCGCAGCATGTCGTTACCGCTGCCCGGCAAGATCCGGATATCGTCGGACGAGAGCT
>JBDTEH010000023.1:0-15616 GCA_039922635.1 Kofleriaceae bacterium
GAAGCGCAGGTCGCGAGGTGCGCGGCGGCCGTCGCTTCATCGGCGTGGTCGAGCGCACCGTCGAAGTACGCCGACGTGCGCGCGAGGTGCTCGCAGTCAGCCATCGCCGCGCTCCGAGGTGAGCAGCTCGCGCAGCTTCTGGCGCGTGCGCAGGATCCGGGTCCCGACCGTGGTCTTCGCGATCCCGAGCGTGGCCGCGATCTCGTCGTAGCTCTTGCCGTCGAAGCTGAACAGCTCGAACGTCACGCGCTGGTCCTCGGGCAGCTTCACGAGCTGCGCGCGCACGGCCGCCTCGGTGAGCTTCTCCCACCACAGTCCGTGGTCGCTCGGTTCCGCTCCGACCGGCTCCGGCACGAGGTCCTCGCGACGCGCCTGTGCTCGGCGCAGCTTGTCGATGAACAGATTATGCAGCACGCGAGACAGCCAGGCGCGCGTGTTGGCTCCGTCCGGGACCGGGGCGTTCAGGGTCTTCTCGAAGAGGTCTTGCACGAGGTCATCCGGATCGAGCTGGCTACGACAGAGGCGGTGGGCGAGTCCCCGCAGGTAGGCGCCGTGTGCCCGCGTCAGCTCTGTCAGGCTACGACGCCGTCGCGCATCTTCTAGCGACGAGACGGAAGCCTCGGCGGGTTCTTCCCGTAGAAGGTGGGATTTCAGCATGGCTCGGAACGTCCGTAACCAAGGAGACGGGATGATGCGAAGCTATGGTGTTCTAGCGGTGCTCTGTGCGCTGGTCGGCTGCATGACCGACCCGGGCGACCCGGGCGATACGTCGGCGACCGAACAGCACGCCACGCAGGGGCACTTTCCCGGCGCGAAGATGCCGGCGCAGCCGAATTGGAAAGGCGACCAGCCGCCGGCGCCGGGCCCGAAGCAGGGCTACGTCGTGTGGATGGACAAGAGTGGGACCTACTGGAACGTCCTGCTCGCGGACACGTCCGCCGGGACGATCCCCTACGCGGTGAAGGTCCCGGCCGCCAAGCTCGGGACGTTCTTGAGCTACGTGGGCGCCAAGGGCCGGATCGACGTCGGCCGCGTGCCGCCGCCGGTGGGTCCCACGGGCGGTGACTGGCTCGCGCGCTACGGCCTCGAGCTCCAGCTCGATGTCGACGGTGCCTCCGCGCGGGCGATGGACCTGTCGTACTGAGAGCTCAGAACGTCAGGTCATCCTCGCTCGAGGACCACCATCTTGATCGGCGTCAGTCGTCGTCCTTGTCGGCGGGGTCCGCCGGATGGACGCCACCTTGGCCGGCCGCGCGCCACGCTTCGGTCCACGCGGTGATCGCGGCGAGGTCATCGCCCTTGACCGAGCCGGGCTTGTCCTTGGGCATCGACGGCTTCTTCGCGGTATCGAGACCGAGCGTGATGCGGACTTCATTGCCGATCGACTTCGCGTGCTCGCCGCCGAACGGATACGTGGTCATGTCGAAGTGCTTCAGCTTCTTCGCGTTGGCCTTCTTGCCGCCCTTGACGTGGCAGCTCGCGCAGTACTTCGTGAACACGGGCTTGGCCTTGTCATACGCGGCGGTCTCGGCCGCGAGGAGATCGGCCTTGACCTGCTCGGGATCGACAGCGGGCTCGACCGGCTTCGCGGGCTCGGGCGCCGGCGTGGGTGCCGCCGCCACGACCGGCGCAGGCTCGGGTGCAGGCGCAGCTGCAGGTGCAGGCGGCGGAGGCTTTCCGCCGCAAGCAGCGAAGGCGATCACGAGCGCGAGCGCGAGGTGCTTGGTCATAGGGCGAGACTAGCTCACGATCGGCTCGCGCAACGCGCTAGGGGGCTTGCCGGCATCGGTGACGCCGTCGTCGCCAAACGATGCGGGACTCGCCCACGGCGCGCAAGCGACCGGCGTGCCGACCCGCGAGTCAGCTCGTTCGCGACGCCCCGACTCGCCGCACCAGACGATACAATGGTGCGATGCCGTGCCGGCTCCTCGCTGGGTTGCTCGCGCTCGCCGCGTGTGGGCGGATCGCCTTCGATCCGGCGCGGACCTCGGATGCGTCCACGCAGGACGGTGCCTGCACGTCGTTGCCATGCGCCGGGGAGAGCGCGATCGCGTCGTGTGATGGCAGATGCTTCGCGACCTGCAGCGAGACCCTGACTCAGCCCGAGGCCGCAATGCGTTGTACGGCGTGGGGTGGCACGCTCGCGGTCATCCGCGACGCGCAGGACCAGAGCTGCTTGCAGGCCGCGCTGACCAACGATGTGTGGCTCGGCTACGAACAGGCCGCGACGGCGGTCCAGCCCGATCTCGGTTGGAGCTGGACGGACGGGACGCCTTCGACCTACACGAACTGGCGCTCGGGCGAGCCGAACGACACCGATGGAGTGGAGAACGGTCAGGAGAACTGTGCCTTGATGTTCAGCTCGGGGTCCTGGAACGATGCCCAGTGCGATCTCGCCGAGGCGACCGTCGCGTGCTCGCGCTGAGCTCGAGGGCGAGCGCGCTCGTCCCTGGGTTCACCCGCGAGCTCTTCGCCGTACTCAACGGGCTTTCATCCGCTGAGCTTCGAGACATTGGTTATAGTTGTCGACCAGGCTGTTGTAGTTCGCCGTGATCGCGTCGAGCTCGGACGAAGCGGGCGCCGCCTTGTCCGCGAGCTTTCGCGACACGACCTTGGTCGCGGCGAGCAACGACTTCGAGTAGTTCTTCAGGTTTCCGATCGAGCCCCACTCCGCCGCTTCGGAGGCATGCGCGCCGGCATAGGCATCGAGCTCGTCGACGAGCTTGCCGTACGTGCCGATCTGGAGCTCGAGCTTGGCGGGGTCGGGCGCGCGCGCGCTCGCGAGATCGCTCAGCTGCTCGCTCTCGAGCATCAACCTGCCGATGATCACGGACAGGTCCCGTCCCTCGGTCTTCTCTTGCTTGTCGAGCTTGGCCAGGTGGCGCGCGCGGTTCAGCGTGCCGACCTGCGTGGACAGCTCGTCGGCCGCGGCGCTGAACGCCTTGAACGCTGCGACGACGCCGGGATGGAGCTCTCCGGCCTTCTTGCCGTGGTCATCGATGTCCTCGCCCTTGTCGTAGTACGCCTTGAGCGGATTCCACGCCGTCTCGAGGGCCTGGAGCGCGGTCGCATACGCGGTCGAGGCAGCGTCGAGCGCCGGGATCGCGGGTGCGAGCTTGATCGCCTTGTTCAGCTCGGTTTCGCATTGCTCGATCGCGAACAATGGCGAGGCCACCGCTTTGCCGTTCTTGGGCACCGCCCCGGTCGCCGGGTCGACGCTCTTCATGTAGAGGTCGTAGACCTCGAACACTCGATTGTTGTGGCGATTGATACAGTCGATCGCCGCGTGGAGCTTCTCGCCCTCGGCCCGGGCGGCCGCGCTGGGGCCCGGATCATTCGCGGCGGCGCTGCCCGTGACGCCACTGCCGGTGGCAGCGCTCTCGCCACTCGCCGCGTTGTTCTTCTTGCACCCACCTGCGCTGCCCACGAGCACCGCACAAACCACAAGCATCATCTTCATCGCGCGAATCTACGCGGCGAGAGCCCGATTCACCGTCAGGTCGGTCGCGCAGATCGAGGACGATTCAAGATTACTGCGAACTGAACAGAGATCACTTCGAAGTCCGAGCAAGCGTGCCGCTCGAGGCGTGGCGTGCGAACGCTTGCTCGGCGCGCGCGGCGGTTACTTCGCGGGCCGCGTCGACGGGGTCGCGATCCCCAGCAACCGCAGGAACGCGTGCTCGTCGGGGCTGCGGCCGAGGAACTTCGCGAGCAGCGCGTCCGGAGCTTGCTCGCGGCCAGGGGCCAGGACGTCGTCGCGATACTCGCGGCCGATCTTCGGGTCGAGCACGCCGGCTTGTTCGAACCGCGTGAAGATGTCGTCCGCGAACACCTTGCTCCACAGATACCCGTAGTAGCCCGCGTCGTAGCCGCCCATCATGTGTCCGAAGCTGGCCGCGAAGTGCTCGTGCGGATCGACCTGCAACCCGGTGATCGACGCGCGCAGGTCGTGATCGACCGCGTCGAGGTCGACGTGGTCGCCGTGGGTATGGATGTACTCGTCGAAGCTGGCGAGGAACACCTGGCGGGTGTAACGCACGCCCGCGTCGTAGGTCCGCGCCCGCGCGATCCGGTCGATCAGATCCTTCGGCATCGTGTGGCCCGGGTGCGCGGGATCCTCGGTGATCAGCTCGAGCACCGAGGGCTGGTAGACGAAGTTCTCCATCATCTGCGACGGCGCCTCGACGAAGTCGGTGTCGACGTTGGTGCCGGCCATCGACGCGTAGCGCGCGGTGGTCAGCGACCCGTGCATGATGTGACCGAACTCGTGGAACAGGACCTCGACCTCGTCGATCGAGAGGTGCGCGCGCTTGCCGTGCTCGGGCGGGTTGAAGTTCACCACCAGCGCGCTGAGCGGGATCTGGTAGCCGCCCTTGACCTCGCGCGCGAGCCCGATCGGGAAGCTCGCCGCGTGGCCGTACTTGCCGGGCCGGGGGAACAGGTCGACGTAGAACTTGGCGAGCAGCTTGCCGCCGGGAGCGTCGTGCACCTCGTAGAGCTTCACGCCATCGGCCCAGGTCTTGGCGTCCTTCACCTCGGTGAACGTGACGTGGAGGATCGTCGAGTACACCTGGAACATCCCGGCCATCACCTTGTCGGCCGGGAAGTAGGCGCGGATCTGCTCGTCGTCGAGCGCGTAGTCGCGCTTGCGGATCTGGTGCATGAAGTAGCGCCAGTCCCACGCCTGTAGCTTCGCGTGCGGGTCGTGAGTCTCGGCCTGCTTGAGCGCGAGCATCTTCGCGTCGAGCACGTCCCGACCAGGTCGCAGCTCGTCTTGAAGGCGGGTGAGGAAGGTCGCGACCGCCGCGGCGTTCTTGGCCATCCGCGTCTCGGTGACATAGTCGGCGTGGGTCTTGTAGCCGAGCAAGTGAGCCGCCTCGTCGCGGAGCTTCACGGCCTCGGCGAGCAGCGGCAGGTTCTTGTCGGCCTCGCGGCTGTTGAACGCGAGATACTCGCGCTTGCGCAGCGCCTCGAGGCGCGCGTTCTCCATCACCGGGTAGTAGTCGGGGTACTTCGTGGTGACGACCAGCTTGCCGCCCGGCGCCTTGGTCAACCGCGCGACGAACGCCGCGGGCAGCCCCGCGAGCTCGCCGCGGGTGACCTCGATCGAGGTGGTGTCGTTGTCGAGGTTGGCCGAGTACTGGGTCTGGAGCTCGGCGAGGCGCGACCGGAGCTGGATCAGCTTGGTGCGGTCGGCGTCCGAGAGCTCGAGGCCGTTGCGCCGGAAGTCGCGCATGGCGAGCATGATCAGGCGGTGGTCGATCGCGTCGAGCGGCTCGGTCTTGCCGGCGTGATCGAGGTAGCCCTTCATGGCCAGGTAGAGATCCTTGCGGGCTCCGAGCTCCACGCCGTGCTTGCCGGCGCGCTCCTCGCAGCGGGCCGCGGCCGCGCGGACCTCGGCGACCGGATGGATCTCCTTGAGGAAGGCCAGGCGGCCGGAGGCATCCTCGTACTCGGCGAGCGCCTGCTCGGTGGCATCGAAGGTGTTGGCGAACGTGCGCTGGCCGTCCGGGATCGCGACGATCGCGGCGAGCTGCGCGTCCACCGTGTTCTCGACCGCGGCGCAGGCCTGATCGAGCTGCGCGGGCGTAAACTCGAACTGGAGGTCGGGCACGTCGACCGCCGCGAGCTGCGCGAACGGCGGATACACGGCCGGCGCGAGCGCGCGCGGTGCAGGGGGTGGTGCCGCCGCCGGCGCTGCGGCGAGCTGGGGCTCGGTGTTCGATGGTGCTGCGGCCTGTGGGTGCGCGCACCCTGCCCCGAGCAACGCTAGCGCCGCGAGATGTCCCGTCCATCGCTTCATGCCCGCGAATCTACGAGACAACGCTTCAGAAGAACGGCGCGCGCGCGCCTTTCTCGAGCATCGCGGCGGTTCGACATCGTGCCGCTACAACGCCGTGCCCGCGTTGTACGCGTTGTAGAAGTGGGCCTCATGCGAACGAAATCGCACGACGAGTTCAGCTGCTCAGCACCTCCTTGAAAATTACGAGGCAGCTTCTTGCTCCCGAGCCTCGTGCTCGGCACGGCGCCCCATCGCCGCATCGTCGGCCGTCCGCGCTTGCTGGAGCCCGAGGTCTGGTGCTATCCGCTCGCGATGGCCTTCTCGCTCGATGTGGCGACTTCGTGGATGGCGAGCGTCGCTCGTGGTGGAGCGGGGATGACCACCCACTTCAAGGACAAGACTCCGGACCAGCTCCTGGAGCTCTACGAGTTCGAGGCCTGTCCGTTTTGCAGGATCGCGCGCGAGGCGCTGAGCGAGCTCGACCTCGACGCGATGATCTTCCCCTGCCCCAACGGAGGCACCCGGTTCCGCCCGCTCGTCGAGCAGCGCGGAGGCAAGGCGCAGTTTCCCTTCCTCGTCGACCCGAACACCGGCGAGACGCTCTACGAATCGGCGGACATCGCGCGCTACCTCGCCACGCACTACGGCTCGCCGAGCCACCGGCGCTCCACGCCGGGCGTCCTCGCGAAGGCGACCTCGGCGATCGCGAGCGCGTTCCGCCCGCGCAAGGGGCGCGTCGCGACGCCCTCGCGCCTCCCCGAGCAGCCGCTCGAGCTCTACAGCTTCGAGGCGTCGCCCTACTGCCGGATCGCCCGCGAGGCGCTGTCCTCGCTGGAGCTCCCCTACCTCCTTCACAACGTGGGCAAGCAGGGAGCGCGCCGGGACGCGTTCGTCGCGCGCTCGGGCAAGATGCAGGTGCCGTACCTCGTCGACCCGAACACCAGCGTCGCGATGTTCGAGTCGGCGGACATCGTGCGCTACCTCGAGCAGACCTACCGCGTGTGAGCTCGGCTCGCCCGTGAAGGGGCCCGCGATGTTGTGGGCGCGCGTGCCCGCGCGACGCTGACGTCGAGGACGCTCCTGCACGTGGATGGCGTGGCGGTGCGCCATCACGGCGGCGACACGTATCGACTCATCGAATGACGACGGTGGCCGTGATGGTTCCACTGTTGTCGTCGTACCCGCCAGGTTGATTGCTGAGCTCGGGGACATCGTCCAGCCCGATGTAGAGTCGGGTCGCCGCGTCGGGGATCGCGAACGTCTGGACCTCGCCGCTGCCCGTGCCGGTCAAGCCGTCGCCGATGAAGAGGAGCTGGCGGAGCCCGATCGCGGTGAAGCTCGTGGCGGTCGGGTCCATGTTCAAGCTGGGCGGTGCAGGATCCACCGGCTTGTTGTCGTCGAGGAACACCGCCTCGAGTGCATTGACTTGCGTGCAGGTGACGCTGACGAGGCCACCGTACTCGACCGTTTGCGGATTCGAGTCCACGATGCCATCGGGGGAGCTCGGGCCGAGGCCGAAGTCCAGCGTCCCCGCCACCTCCAGCATCTGCAGCACGCGTCCGGAGCCTGCCGGGAGCACGACCAGCGTCGGCAGAACGCCGGCTCCGCTGCCCCCGGGCGCGGGTGGAGTCGTGCGCCCGGCCCCCCACAGGTTCGCCATCGCGGAGACCTGAACGTCGGTTTGCGTCAAGACAGTATCGTCCGGAGCATCGACCCGAGCATCGTCCTGAAGCTCGTCGAACCCGACCCGCCCACACGCCGTGACCACAGTGAGCATCAACGAGACGGTGACCTGCACGGCCTTCCCAGTGTAGCCCGAGTCGCCGCCGCCAGAGCGATGATGGGGTCTTCGCGTGGTCGGACGCCCGCCGCGCCCGAGGTGGGGTCTGCGACAGAAAAGCTGCGAGGCGCGGATGACGCGGTCGGGTCGAGGCAGTATGAGTCGTCTCGTGCGCGTCGTGATCATCGGTGCCGGCGTGATGGGGTGCGGAGCCGCGCTCGCGCTCGCCCGGCGCGGCGTTCGTGAGGTCCTCGTGCTCGAGCGCGCGGTCCCAGGGGCGGAAGCGTCGAGCGCCGCGGCAGGGATGTTGGCGGCGCAGATCGAAGCGCACGGCGCAGCAGAGCACGCGCTGTTCGTGCGCGCGCGTGATGGCTACGCGGCGTTCGCCGAGGAGCTCCGCGAGCTGACCGGGCTCGATGTCGGCTACCGCAAGACCGGCGCGCTCCAGCTCGCGCTGACCGACGACGAGCTACGCGAGCTGACCGAGCGTACCGAGCGAGATCGTGCGGGCGGACTGAACGCGGAGATTGTCGATGCCGCCGGTGCGCGCGCGATCGAGCCCGAGGTGTCGTCCGAGCTTCGCGGCGCCGCCTGGCTCCCCGACGAAGCGCAGGTCGATCCACCGCGGCTGCTGCGCGCGCTCGTGGCTGCGACCGCACGCGCAGGCTGCACGATCCGGAGCGGCACGACCGTCGCCTCGCTGGTGCAAGAGGCCGGTCGGTGTCGAGGCGTCGTGCTCGGCGATGGCGAGACGATCGTGGCCGACGTCGTGGTCCTCGCCGCGGGTAGCTGGTCCTCGCTGGTGTCCGGAATCCCTGCGAGCTTGCCCCGCGTCCGCCCCGTTCGAGGTCAGCTCGTGCTCCTCGAAGAGCGCCCCCCACGCCTGTCGAAGATCGTGTTCGCGGCGGGAGGGTATGTGGTTCCTCGCGGAGATGGCCAGGTGATCTGTGGCTCGACGATGGAAGAGGTCGGCCATCGTCGCGAGGTCACCGCTCGAGGCGTCGCGAGCGTGCTCGCGAAGGCGACCAGGCTCGTTCCCGAGCTCGCCGCCGCCGAGTTCTCGCGGGCGTGGTGCAACTTCCGGCCGGCCGTCGCGGGCGCACCGCTCGTCGGTGCTTCGCCGTTGCCCGGGCTGGTCCTCGCGACCGGCCACTTTCGCAACGGAATTCTGCTCGCGAAGATCACCGCCGACGCGGTGGCTTCGATGATCACGGACCCGTGAGCCCACCCGCGGGCCCGCGGTGGCAACGGAGCGAGATTGCGACAACAAGGCACGTGCTCGCACCTGACACGATCGCGCGAGCGCGGTAGATCGAGCTATGAACGCTGCCGGTGAACCGTCCGGACCACCGGCCGACCCGGCTCGGCCGTCACTTCGTCGACTCGGTGCCGCGCCGCATCGCCTGATGTTCTTCGCGGGCGCGACCAACATCATGCTCGCCATGATCTGGTGGGCCGCGTGGCTCGTTCACGCGCGGTGGCCCAAGGCCATTCCCCTGCACTACCCGCCGGTCTATCCCGGCTGGCTGCACGCGTTCTTGATGCAGTACCAGGTGCTGCCGAGCTTCATCTTCGGGTTCCTGTTGACCACGTTCCCCAAGTGGACCAAGCAGCCGGATGTCGCGCGGCGCCGGTTCATCCCGGTCGGCGTCGCGATGATGCTCGGCCAGCTCGCGACGCTCGCCGGTGCGCTCGATTCCCGGACCCTGGTCGTGGTCGGTGTGGGGCTGACGCTCGTGGGCTGGCTCGCCGCGATCTCGGCGCTGATGCCGATGCTGTGGCGCGAAGAGGGCACCACCTGGCACGCTCGATCGTGCGTCGGCGCGCTCGTGCTCGGCTGCGCCGGGCTCGTGGCGTTTCTCGCGTACCTGCTCGGCGCGTCGCAGTCCTGGGTGCCGGCGAGCATCAAGCTCGGCAGCTTCGGCATGTTGCTGATGGTGTTCTTCACGGTGGCACACCGGATGTTCCCGTTCTTCGCGGGCGGCACGGTGCCCGGCTACAAGCCGTGGCGGCCGATGTGGCTGCTCGCCGCGATGTGGGTCGGCGTGCTGGTTCACCTGGTGCTCGCGCTCGCGCCGGCCCGGCGCTGGCTGTGGATCCCGGACGGCGCGCTCGCGGTGGTGGTCTCGTATGCGTGGTGGCGCTGGTGGCCACGCGGCCCCAAGCCCGGGCTGCTCACCGTGCTGTTCGTCGCGCTGGCGTGGTTGCCGATCGCGATGGTGCTGTTCGCGATCGATGACATCGCATTCGCGCGCAACGGGCTCGCGTGGCTCGGACTCGCGCCCGCACACGCGATGTTCATCGGGTTCTTCGGCAGCGCGATGGTCGCGATGGTCACGCGCGTCACCCAGGGCCACTCGGGGCGTCCACTCGTGATGCCCGCGGTCGCGTGGTTCACGTTCATCGCGATCCAGGTCGTCGCGGTGGTGCGGATCATCGCCGACCAGACCTCGGATCCATACGCGTGGCTCGCGATCGCCGCCATCGGCTGGCTCGTCGCGTTCGCGCCGTGGATCGTGCGGGTCGGGCGGATCTACCTCTCGCCACGCGCCGATCAGCGACCAGGCTGATCGGCCACGAGGGCGAGTCCTTCGCCGCCGATCATCACCGGCCAAGGCTTGCCGCCGCGCCGGACGCTGCCCATGGTGTCGGCGATGCGCATACCTGGCTCCGATCAGGCTCCGATCTCGTGGATCCGCGCGATCGCATCGATCACCGGAACGCTCGTGCTGTGCCTCGCCGCCTCGAGTGCGCGCGCGGACGACCCGCCTCGATCCGCATACGAGGTGAGGGCCGTGGTCGAGGGCGGCTTCGTCGGCGTGCTGTCGAACTTCGGCGCCTTCGGCGCGGACGCGACGCATGTCGATTTTCGCGAGGCCGCCGGGCAAGACAGCCTCCTCGCCTACACCCGCTGGAGCGCGGAGCTCGAGCTCGGCACCCGCCACACGCTGGTCTTCCTCTACCAGCCGTTCGCCTCCGAAGGCGTGTTCACGCCGGCGACCGACCAGCACGTCGAGGGCGTGACGTTCGCCGCCGGTGCGCCGGTCCGCGTACAGTTCGGCTTCCCGTACTACCGCCTCAGCTACCTCTACGAGCTCGTGCAGCACGAGCGCGGCTACCTCGCGATCGGCTTCACGGGACAGCTCCGTAACGCCGACTACCGCTACGCGCGGCTCGACGGGACCGCATTCGCGCGGAGCGCCAACGTTGGCTTTGTCCCCGCGTTCAAGGCGCGCGGGGAGCTCGCGCTCTCGAGGTCGGCGTTCGTCGGCTTCGACGCCGATGGCATCTACGCGCCGATCAGCGTGCTCAACGGTTCGACCAACAAGACGGTCGGCGCGATCCTGGATGCGTCGGTGAGCGCCGGCGTCTGCGTCGGCGAGCGCGGGCGCGCGTTCGCGAACGTACGCTACCTCGGTGGCGGCGCGACCAACGAGGACCCTGGCAACTACGCGAAGAACTGGCTCCACGTCATGTTCGTCGGGATCGGGGCGTCGTTCGACCTCGTGGGCACGCCGACGCGCGTGCGCGGGACACGCTGCTAGGAGCCTGCCATGATGCGCACCATGCGACCCAGCCTCCTGACCGTTGTCCTGCTCGCCGCGATGCCGATGATCTCGATCGCGAGCTGCTCTCGATCCGAGCCGACTCCGCCGCCAGCCACGAAAGCGGCTCCGGCCAAAGATCCCGTGGCGGCGCGTGCGCTGATCGCGCAGGGCGCCGTGGTCATCGACGTCCGCACCGCGGACGAGTTCGCGGGCGGGCATGTCCCGAACGCGACGAACCTCGCCGTCGAGCATTTTGGCGACCACCTCGCGGAGGTCGACAAACTGGTCGCCGGTGACAAGTCGCGCGCCATCGTCGTGTACTGCTCCGCGGGCTCGCGTGCGGCGCAGGCCAAGAAGATCCTCGACGACGCTGGATATCAGCACGTGGTCAACGGCGGCGGCTACCACGACCTGCGCTGAGCCTGGAATCGACCACGTTCGCGGCCTCACCTTGCCCGGCGGCCGTGCCGGCACGCGCGAGCTGGTGGTACCATTGTGCCCCGCTCGGATGGTGGACGACGACGACAGCCCCGAGGATCTAGGATCCGCCGCATCGTTGCTCGAGGCGCTCGCCGAAGCGCCCGGGCTCGAGGGTGGGGGACCGTTGCCGCCGGGCCGGATCGTCGGAGGCAAGTACCGCGTCGAGCGCGTGGTCGGACACGGCGGCATGGGCGTGGTCTACCTCGCCCGCGATGTTCGCCTCCAGCGCGAGGTCGCGCTCAAGCTCGGGGTCCACGTGTCGCCCGCGGCGCTCGCGCGGATCGAGCGCGAGGCCCAGGTGCTCGCGAAGCTGTCGCATCCCAACGTCGTCGTGATCTACGAGGTCGGCGAGGTCGACGGCCGGTTGTTCGTCGCGATGGAGTACGTCGACGGCGGCACCGCGCGGAGCTGGGCGACCGCCGAGCGGAGCGTCGCCGAGATCGTACGCCTCTATGCGGCGGCCGGCGACGGGCTCGCGGCGGCACACGCCGCCGGGATCATCCATCGCGACTTCAAGCCCGACAACGTCCTCGTCGGCAAGGACGGGAGACCCCGGGTCGCCGACTTCGGACTCGCGCGCGAGCTCGGCGTGGCGATCGCCGAGACATCGGATGGCGCGGACAGCCCGCCATCGGAGTCGCCCGACGCCGTCGTGACGACGCGGGGCCCGGTCGGCACGCCTGCGTACATGTCGCCCGAGCAGCGGGACGCCGCACCGGTCGATGCACGCGCCGATCAGTTCGCGTTCTGCGCGACGGTCTGGGAGGCGCTGTATGGAGCGCGGCGCGGCGCGCCCGCGAAGCGCGAGCGCCGCGTGCCACCGCACGTCGTCGCCGCGCTCGAGCGCGGGACCTCGGTGCTGGCCGAAACGCGGTGGCCGTCGATGTCCGCGCTGCTCGCGGAGCTGCGCCGGGATCCGCACGCGCGCCGGCGCCGGGTCGCGGTCGCCGGGCTCGCGGTCGCCGCGGTCGGGCTCGCGGTCGCGCTGCCGATCGTCGCGCAGGGCGGTGACGATCCGTGCATGGACGGGGCGGAGTTGATGGCCCCGGTGTGGAACGCGAGCCGCAGCGCCGAGGTGGCCCGCACGCTCGGGCCGCAGCTGTTCCCGATCGCGCGCCAGCGCCTCGACGGGTTCGCCCGTAGCTGGATCGACGGCGAGCGAGCGGCGTGTCGCGCGACCCGCGTCACCGGCTCTGCGTCCGAGGCGATGCTGGATCGCCGGATGGCGTGCTTGCACCGCGCGCGCGCGCGGCTCGACGCGGTCGTCGGCGCGCTCGTCCGCACGGATGCCGCGTCGGTCGAGCACGCGCCCGATCAGCTGACGCTGCTTCCGGACCTCGCCACGTGCGCCGACGTGACGCGGCTCGGCGCGCAGGCGGCGCTCCCGGCGGATCGTGGCGCGCGTGCGCTGATCGATGGGCTCGAGGCCCAGCTCGCCGAGGCGGGAACCCGATCGATACGCGACGAACCGATCTCCGAGGCGAGCGCGGATCGCCTGGTGGCGCTCGCTCGTTCGATCGCGTGGCCACCGCTCGTCGCCGAGGCGACGCATGTACGGGCGCTCGCGCTCGAGCAGACCAACCCTACCGGCCCCGTACGGGCGGCGTTCGAGACGGCGGCGGCGGCCGCGCTCGCCAGCGCCGCCGACACGACCGCGGCATATGTCATGGCGGATCTCGCGTGGAACCTCGCGGGATCCGGCAAGTACGCCGAGGCGCTGACCTGGGCGGAGCTCGCGGAGGCCATGCGCACGCGCCTGGGCGGCGATCCAGCGCTCGGGGCGCGGATCGCCGGCGCACGCGCGAGCGCGATCGCCGCCGGGCCCCACCCGGCGGACGCGCTCGCGGCCAGGCGACGCCAGGTCGAGCTCGCGCGTGCGGCGTTCTCGGATCCGCTCTCCGAGGCCACGAATCACCTCTCGCTCGCGATCGGCTACCGCGCCGCGGGGCAGCGGACCGAGGCCCTGCGCGAGGCCGAGCTCGGGCTGGCCCAGGCCGAGGCGGTGCTCGGCAAGGACCACCCGAAGTTGCGCGGCTTCCTCGAGGCGGCGTCGCAATACGCGGCCGAGCTCGGCAAGCTCGACATCGCCGCCGAGCGCGCCCGGCGGGCGATCGCGATCCTCGAGCGCTGGTACGGACCGAACAGCGAGCAGCTCGTCGGGATGCTGAGCGCGAAGGGTGCGATCGAGCAGCGCCAGGGCGACCTGCCGGCCGCACGCGCGACCTCCGAGCGCGCGCTCGCGATCGAGCAGCGCGCGGATCCGACCTCGGCCCACGCGGGTGGGCTCGAGATGAACCTCGGGATGTTCGCGGCCCAGTTCGGTGAGCTCGACGAGGCGGCACGTCACGCCGCGCGTGCGCTCGCGATCCTCGAGGCCGTGTGGGGCGACGACAGCCCGCAGCTCGTCGATCTCTACGTGCTCGTCGGTTACGTCGCGCGCGAGCAGCACCGGCTCGACGATGCGATCACGGCGTTCCGGCGGGCGGTCGCGCTCGCCGACGCCTCCGACGGGATGGTCGATCCGGTCAACCCGCGGATCGAGATGTCGTACACCTTGCTCCTCCAGCACCGCGCGGCCGATGCGGTCGCGCTGCTGTCCCCGATGCTGGCCGTGATCGCACGCGGTGAGACCCCGCCGCCGGCGGTCGCCGAGCTCCACCTTGCGCTCGCGCGTGCGCTGTGGGATGCCGGTGATCGGACCAAGGCGCGCACCGAGGCGACGGCCTCGCGCGAGGCGTGGGCCGCGCTCGGCCCGCCATACGAGAATCAGCGCGCCCAGGCGGCGAGCTGGCTGCGCGATCATCACTGACCGCGATATCATCGCCGGCGGATGGCAGACGCTCGCGCAATCCTCGAGGCCCAGATCCGCGCGGCCGCCGAGGGCGGTGACCTCCGGCTCGCCGCCACGGTCGCGCTCGAGGGTTATGGCGGCGAGCTGCTCGGCTTCCTCGCGGCGATGACGCGCGACGAGGTCGCCGCGAGCGAGGCGTTCGCGATGTTCGCCGAGGACCTGTGGAAGGGGCTGCCCGAGTTTCGCTGGCAGTGCACGTTCCGGACCTGGGCCTACACGCTCGTGCGCCACGCGCTGGTCCGGTATCGCCGCGATCCGTTCCGCCGGCGCGCGACCCCGATCGGGGATGCCACCGTCTCGGCGCTCGTCGATCACCTCGTCACCCAGACGCCGACGTACCTGCGCACCGAGACCAAGGACAAGATCGCTCGGCTGCGCGCCGAGCTCGACCCCGACGATCAGACCTTGCTGATCCTGCGGATCAACCGAGGCCTCAACTGGCGCGAGATCGCGCGCGTGATCGACGACGAACGGGAGGATGCCGGGGACCCCGATGGCCCGACGCTCGAGCGGCGCGCGGCCGCGCTTCGCAAGCGGTTCGAGCGGCTCAAGACCACGCTCAAGGACCGCGCATCACGCGCGCCCTGACCTGGACGCGCGCCACGTCCGGTCACAGCGCCGAATTGGAGTAGTAGTGGCTGCGCAGCCGTCTCGATCAGGGTCACCGTGGAGGCGTCGGTGCCGGGGTCGGGGTCGCCGCCGGCGTCTCCGATGGCCCTCGATACCGAGCCACACGCCGCGGCGCCGGCACAGCACCAGATCATCACGATAGGTCCAAGAGCGATGCGCATGACCCGGTGGAGCCCGTCGCGCCGGTGTGTGACGAGGAGTTTTGCCGTCACATCGTCCGTCACATCGTCCGTCACATTCGGGGTCGACCCGCTCTATCGAGGCATGAACCCGCGACGCTGGTTGATCTTGCTCCTGATCCTGTGTGCTTGCGGCGATGAGGGAGCGCGCAGGATCGCAGACGCCGGGGGCCCGGGCGGGGGACCGGCGATCTCCGCATTCACGGCCACCCCCGCGCAATTGCCCGCGGGCGGTGGCGCCACCCACCTGGACTGGACGGTCGCCGGCTCCACCGCAACGCTGGGGATCGACCAGGGCGTCGGTGACGTGACCGGGATGACCTCGATCGACGTCGCGGTCACGTCGACCACGACGTTCACGCTGAT
>JBDTEH010000024.1:0-26756 GCA_039922635.1 Kofleriaceae bacterium
GATAGACCGGATTTTTGTAGTCGTTTGTCGTGGTCGCGCCAAAAGATAGTCCGTCGTACAGATCGACCGTCTTGAGCGACCGAACGACCCACTGAGTTCGAGGTGACGATTCGCCGGTCGTAGGACTCTGCGTTACGGCAGTTGTATCGGATAGCGCGAGATAGCTAGCGGTGGCTATCAGGCCGTGATTGTTGCTGATCGAGACGAGTAACCGTGGTGGTGCCGTCGGTGCCGTTACTTTGGAAACATAGAACGTACCGTTTGGGGTGAAGTCGACGCCTTCGGCGACGCCATCACCATCGAGATCGATCATGTCTGAACGAACTTCCCACGTGAATGAATTCGTTCCGAAGCCGGCGCCTTGCAGCAGCTCTGACGAGACATCCATCTCGTGGTCGAGGGCAACGCTATCCCCCGCCGCGGTCGAGCTCGAGGTGAACTGGCCGCCGACGTTGAAGAACACCTGCGGGGTCAGGGAGCCGCCGACACAGCTGCCTTGCGCACAATCGGCGTTTGTAATGCACCTACCGAAGGTCCTAGCGATAGTTGTCCTATCGGTAGTCCTTCGATGGACGGCGCAAAACCCGGAAAGCTGGACCAGATCGGGGCGGCCGTCGTTGTCGACATCGACAGTTCGACTGATGTCGACACGCGAGCAGTCATCGACGAAATTGCCCTCGTTCCTGCAGGCATTCCCAAACGCGTCGGTGGTCAGCGCCAGTGAATCGTTTCCCGGCCGCCGAGCAGAGACGGCATCGACTTGAACGAAGCTCACGCCATTGTTCATCTCGACATTGACGGAGGAGCTCGTGCCCGACCAGTGGTCGGGTAACCCGTCACCATTGAGATCGAATAGACCGGAGCTGCTCATGGGCTGCGATACGCCGAACACGGTCAGGCTGGTCTGAGAGATCGTCGAGTCGGAGGGACCAGCACCGAATCCCACGGCAGGTTGAAATGCCGTTTGCTGGTTCATCGTGAGATCGCGAAGGCCGCGAAACAACGACCAGGTCGGTCCCGCGGTAGCCACGTCTCCATGGCCATCGCCATCGAGATCGAAGTTGCCTTCAAATTGACCAGTGACCGGGCCCGTGACGGACGAATCACCGTTGGTCGTCTCGAGAGGTGCAGGTTGGTACAGGACCTTGTCCGGCACCGCACCGAACGTCCCGCCCTTGTTCAGGAAGACGAACCACGGGTACATCCCGTGGCACATCGTGTACTTGTTCGTGGTGATGTCGCCGTCGTTGTAAGGCGAGCTCGGGCAGGGAAATCGTGAGAGGTCGCCGAAGATCGTGGGTTCGGGTGGTGCACCTGGCTTGTTTCCCTGGGCGAGGTTGTAGACACCTTCTCCGCCCTGCGCGATGGAGGCAACGAGATCGACCTTGCCGTCGTCGTCGACGTCAATCCAGCGGTAGGCCAAGATCGTTGGGGATATGCCGCCCACCGCGCCGCAGTCCATCCCGTACATGCTTCCGCTGCAATACCCGGTTGCCGGACACGACGCGCCCGTACAACCGACCTCGACACCATTGACGTAGCTTGAGTTCACGTAGTGCGTCTGCTGATAGTTCAGTGCGCACAATTCATCGGTGTTTCCGTTACTTCCCGCGAAAGGCCCACCGTCGAACCCGGTGCTCGCCCATTTCAACGTTGGCAAATTGATTCGATATCTTTGATTTGTCTTGGGATCAATGTCTTGGAATCCGCGTCCAGCTCCGAGATTGCGCTCCCAGTTGGCTGCACATGAGGCGGCATGAACTCCGTCAACATACGAATCGTTCGTGACCCGGTCGATCAGGCCATCCCCATCAACATCCACCATCATCGCCTCTACCGTCGGCCACTGGCCACCGGTCTTGAAGCGCTGGCCCCACATGAGCGCCCCATACAGATTATTGCCGCCCCACGCGTTGTGCCACGGCACTGCGGTCTGGGTCGGGGTCGCTGCAGGGGTCGGATCGCCGTAGGTGAACGTTACCGGGGGCAAGGTGACGACCGGAGAGTTGGGAGAGTTGGTGATTCCGGCGCTCTCGGTGATCGATTTCAGGGAGCGATATGGCGCATACTTGTTAGTGCAAGACGCATCATTGTCGTTGTATGCGATAGCGATCGTGCGCGTGTGTTCCGGGCTTCCGGATAGCCCGGGTTCGAACGCTGTGACGCTGATCGAATCCAGCTGACTCGCGCCACTGACGCGCTTGATGCCACTGCGGTAGTTCGTGTCAGATCCGACCGGAACGCCATTACATGGTGCGTAGGGGGTCATGGCATAGACGAACGTGACGCGCGCGAACTCCTGTAGGTTCGACCCGTTCATGGTGTTCTGCCCCCAGCTGATGCGGGAGATCCGGCACTCGCCAGGGACGACCTCCTCGTAATAGTAGTCGACTGCGTTACCAAACGAATCGAACATGGTTGTTAGCGGGGCGTAGTCATCGCCGACGTTGCACTTTCCGGTGTGCGACGGGGCACCGAAGTAGTACGTGACTCCATCGGTCGTCTGGGCGATCCAGCGCGACGGCGCGCTCGGAACCTGGTGCAAATATCGAGTGAACGTCGCGTCGTTCTGCGCGCGGTACGCGCCATCCATTCCCGATGGAAGCGTTTCGCTCACCGCGACGAGGGGCCGTCCGCCACCCATCGAGCTCGCATACGTCTTGGGACCGACGAGTCTTCCATTGGAGGTATCGAGGCTGATGATCGGGATCGGAAGCTGCCAGCCAGCCGCGATGCCTCCGTAGATTGGGGCTTGTGACGAGTACGTGAGGCTGAGCGCCGGTTTCATCCCATGCCGTCCAGGCGGGACCGGAATGGGGTAGCTGTACTGCAGCGCGCCTGTCTGTGTCGAAACAGACGCATCGCCCGCGCTCAGCGGCGCGGCCTTGGGCGCCTCCGAACTGACAGCCCCCGCCGGACTCGTCATGAGTTCCGCGGGTGCTGCCCCCGCGGGCAATTGCACAAACGTGACCATCGCCATGCCAAAGCAAAGCGCACGCATGCACGTGTTTGTTCTCACACTCGAAAGACGCATAGAAGCTCCGGTGATAATCGTTCAGTGAGATGGACGTGCCTGGCACTTCGAGACGGCATCACCGTCCTTGGCTGCCAGCGAGCACTTCACTTGCTCGTCGGAAAGGGCGGTGGCGCAGGACTCGACGTAGCGTGTGCCGAGTGCTTGCTTGAGCGCTGCTCGCTGTCCCTCGATGTCCGGCTTCGGAGCTGGCACGTGCGGATCCAAGGCCGATCCGGAACCCGCGCTCGGTGCCGTCGGGATCGTCGCGACACGGAGGTCGATGACGTGATCCCTGAGATGTTCGCAGAGCTCTTGCTTGGAAGGCTCCTTGGCGGCGCATGCTCCGATCAGCAGCGCAGCAACCACATTCACTCTTCTGCCCATGACTCCTCCGACCCGCGCGCTACTTCGCACGAGCGAACGCTCGACTGCAAGAGAGAACGCCAGTCAGTGCGATTGAAAGTCTTGTCCGAGATTCGGACAAGATATCCAATCATGGGGGTGCAGCATTTTGAGGCAGGCAGCCCGGGCGCCCAACTACGGGGTAGTCGTTCCGAATCGGAACGAACCAACGACCTCGGCGAGCGCCGCGCGGAGCTCCGCGCTGGTGTCCTCCTGCACGCGCGACGTGATCGTGATCGACCCCGCCGCATCCGGCGTGGTCCAACGCTCGATCGTGACGTCGTGATCCTCGGCCTCGTGCCACGCGTGGCGGCCATTCTCGAGCAGCTCGTCCTGACGGTCGGTGTGGAGGTGAAACCGCACGTGCTGGTGCTCGACGTCGCGACCGTGGAAGCTCGCGCGATCGGTGGCGACGCGCGCGTCGTGCGGGAACTTCGCCGGCGGCGCGCCGCGATCGCGGACCGTGACGGAGAAGCTGGTGCCCGGGCGTAGCGCGTAGAACGTGTAGTCGAACGGGCCGGCGGGGTCGTCGCCGGCGTGCATCGTCGACACCCACGCGTTGTACGGCGTGCAGAACGAGAACCGATCGTGCGGGTCGCGCACCCGCGTACCGTCGCCACAGGTCCGCACGCCGACCGCGGTCGCCGCGGGTGGTGCCGCGCCACCGCAGCCGCCGAGCGCGACCCGCACGACCAGCGCCAGCGCGACCCGCGCGACCCGCGCGACCGCGACGTAGGAACCGTTGAACCGCGACAGACCGAAACGGTAGCACCGGCCCCAACGGCAAACGCCGCGCACGGGGCGCGGCGTTCGAGTCGTTTCGACTCGTTTCGGTTCGGTTCGACCTCGTTTCGGTCGTTTCGAGTCGTTCGGCTGGGTCAGCTCAGCGGGCCAGGCCTAGCGGCCGTAGCCACCCTGCGGCGGATAGCCGCCTCCGCCTTGCGGCGGGTAGCCACCTCCGCCTTGCGGGGGATAGCCTCCGCCACCTTGCGGCGGGTAACCGCCACCTTGCGGCGGGTAGCCTCCGCCCTGCGGCGGGTAGCCGCCACCTTGCGGCGGGTAGCCCTGCGGCGGTTGCTGCATCGGCGGCGGCGCGATCGGCGCGGTCCAGCCCGAGACGGCGCCGAACCGGCCGAGCGTGAAGAACAACACCGCGCCGCCGACGACGGCGCCCGAGATGTTGCCCGCGTTCATGCCCCACGGCACATCGAGGAACAGGCCGGACAGGAAGCCCTGCACCATCGAGAGCCCGAACACGCCGAACCCGATCGCGAGCGCGCCGAGCAAGTAGCGCTCAGCCTGGCGCTGCGTCGCCGCGTTGGTCCGCGGCAACACGGCCTTGAGCACGATCACGACCGTGAGCGCACCGACGACGATCGGCGGGATCGCCGCCTTGATCGGGCCGCTACCACCCTTGAAGCCGCCGAACACGTAGGTCAGGAGGCCCTGGGTCCCCAGCGCCGCCATGACGACGCCGGCCAGGATGATGCCGAACAGGACGATCTTGAGACCGGCCTGGGTGTCGTCCTTGCTCAAACTGTTCGCGCGGGTGCGATCCAGCGTCAGCAGGAAGTACGCCGCGGCGACGAAGAAGACCGCCGCCGAGGCGCCGATCATGGATGGTGTTTGCAGTAGCGCTTCGGGACCCACGGTACCTCCCTTTAGCCTGTTGGGCGGGGACCAACGGGAGCCGGCGGAGGTTCCGTCGGGTTCCAGATGTTGGTCTGCTGGTACTGGGAACTATCCATCAAGGTGAACCCGACAAACAAGGAAGCTGCACAAATAGCGCTCACGAAAACGACCGTATGGAACAGCCGGTCGTAGCGAAGGTGCATGAAGAACAGGATGACCAGGGTGGCCTTGGTCACCGCGATCACCATGGCGACCGCGAGGTTGATGTTCGCGCCGAAGTCGACCTTGGTCGCCTGCACGGTCAAGAACGTGAGCATGAGCAGGGTCGCGCCGGTTGCGAACAGGGTCTTGGCGCTGGCGACGTGCGAGAGCCCGTGCTCGTGATCGTCGTTATGTTCTACGTGATCAGCCATGGGGTTCTCAGTGGATGAGGTAGAGCAGCGGGAACAGGAAGATCCAGATCAAGTCCACGATGTGCCAGTACAGCGCCGCGAAGTCGATCGGGCCGAAATAGTCGGGTGTGAACTGACCCTTGATCGACCGGATCAGCAGCCAGATGAACACCACGATCCCGAAGAACACGTGGACGCCGTGGAGCCCGGTCATCAGGAAGTAGAGCGTCAAGAACATGCTCGTGTGCTCGGGCGGTGGCCCGAGCGACTCGATCTCTTGCTCCTCGTGCGGCGTGAGGTGGTGGACCGGACGGATCGTCCGCTCGCCGACCTGGTCGACGCGCTGTTCGTGCGAGATCGCGAGCGCATCGAGCGGCTTGGCCGTCGTCGCGTCCTTGCACGTCGCCTTGACCTTGATGCCCTCTCGCTCCAGATGGTCGCCGTACTCGACCAGGATGCCGACCTGCGACTTGGAGCCGACGCCGTGGGCGCGCTGCTCGGGCGACGTCAGGTCCGGACACACGTCGGGCTGATAGGCCGGTCGCCAGCACGGGAACTGGGGCTCGGCTTCCTTCTCGAGCTGCTTGCCGGCGCGCGACGCGGTCTCGTGCTCGCCGTTCAAGAGTGTGAGGAGCTCGTCGGGGCAGCGGTTGGTGATCGCGCCGGGTGACGCCGGGCCGAGCTCCTTGCCCTTGTCATCGACCTTGACGACGGTGACGACGCAGTCGGCCTGGACGCCCGCGAGCGTCGTATCGAGATCGAGCTTGGCGGTCTCGAAGCAGCCCTCGCTGGCCTTGTTCGCCCCCCAGTCCCACACCACGCTGCCCTTGGCCCCCATGCACAGGTTCCTCTTGGTCAGCAACTCCTCGCCGCCGGGGCTGACACACGGATCGAAGTAGCGCCCGTACAGGATGTGCTCGTGAACCTTGTGCGAGTACTCGAGGTACTTGATGCCCAAGAACCCGCACGCGCACAGGATCGTGACCGAGATGCACAGGATCAGCCGTCGGCGCTGACCGAGCTGCGCGGCGCGGACCGCCCACGCCGCGGTGAACGAGCTGAAGATCAAGATGGCGGTGTTGGTCGCGCCGTACCGCACGTCGAGCCACTTGTGCGCGTACGAGTAGATCTCGCCGTGGTGCACGCGATACGCCACGTACGCGACGAACAGCGCCGAGAAGAACAGCACCTCCTGCGCGAGGAAGATCCAGATGGCGAACTTGCCGGCGTCGAACTGGTGCTGCGCGTCGTCGTAGTGGTGCTGGATGAACGGCGACTGGTGGGCGTGGCCGTGGTCGTCGTGACCGTGGTCGTCGTGGCCGTGATCCGCGTCGCTCATCAGTGGTGCTCCCGATCGCCGGAGGCCACGGGTACCGCGCCTTGATACTCCGGTGCATCGCTGAGGCGCTCCCAGCGATCCTCGGCGACCTCGACGAGATCGTCGTAGTTGTAGATCTCGTGGAGGACCGGCGGCTTCTCGAAGTTATAGAGCGTCGGTGGGGTCGGGGCCTGCCACTCGAGCGAGCTGCCGCCCCAGGGATTGCGGGGGGCCTTCTTGCCGGTCCAGAACGATGACATCAGGTAGCACACCGTGATGAACAGCGAGATCCCGAGGATGAACGCGCCGATCGTCGAGATCTGGTGGAACACCTGATATTGCGGATCGTAGTCCCAGTACCGCCGCGGCATCCCGCGTGCGCCCATCACGAACTGCGGCATGAACGTCGTGTTGAAGCCGATGAACACGCCGATCGCGCACGTCCGGGCGAGCGACTCGTTGTACATCCGGCCGGTGAACTTCGGCCACCAGTGGTGGAGGGCGCCGAGGAACGCGACCAGGGTCGACCCCATCATCACGTAGTGAAAGTGGGCGACGACGAAGTAGGTATCGTGGAGGTGGACGTCGACCGACAGGATCCCGAGGAACAGGCCGGTGAGGCCGCCGATCGTGAATAGCAGCAGGAACGACAGCGCGTACAGCATGCCGGTCTTCAACCGGATGTCGCCCTTGTAGAGCGTCGCGATCCAGTTGAACACCTTGATCGCGGAGGGAATCCCGACGGTGAACGTCAGCGCCGAGAACACCATGTTCGCGAGCCGGCTCTGGCCGGACACGAACATGTGGTGGCCCCACACCAGGAACGACAGCAGCGCGAGAGAAAGCGACGAGTACGCGACGAACCGATAGCCGAAGATCGGCTTGCGTGCGTAGGTCGAGATCAGCTCGCTGATCACCCCCATGCCCGGGATGATCATGATGTAGACGGCCGGGTGCGAGTAGAACCAGAAGAAGTGCTGGAACAGCACCGGGTCGCCACCCATGGCTGGGTCGAAGATGCCGATGTGGCCGAGGCGCTCGACCGTGAGCAGCAGCACCGTGATGCCGAGCACCGGGGTGGCGAGCACCTGCATGACCGCCGTGCCGTAGAGCGCCCAGATGTTGAGCGGCATCTGGAACCAGCCCATGCCCTGCGGCCTGAACTTGTGGATCGTGACGAGGAAGTTGAGGCCCGTGAAGATCGAGGAGAATCCGAGCAGGAACACGCCGAACGTCGCGATCATGACGGCCGAGTGGGTCTCGAGCGAGTACGGCGTGTACAGCGTCCAGCCGGTATCGAGCCCGCCGAACGGGATCGTGAGCACGAGCAGCAGCGCACCCGAGCACCACAGGTAGAACGACGCGAGGTTGAGCCGCGGGAACGCGACATCGGGCGCGCCGAGCTGGATCGGCATGATGATGTTCCCGAGCGCAGCCGGGATGCCCGGGATGATCACGAGGAACACCATCACCGCGCCGTGCAGCGTGAAGAACTGGTTGTACGTATCGGCGCCGACGATCGTCTTGCCCGGCGCCCACAGCTCGGTGCGCAGCAGCAGCGCGAACGAACCGCCGAGCAGCAGCGAGAACAGGATGCCGAACAGGTACATCATCCCGATCCGCTTGTGATCGAGCGTGAAGGCCCAGCTCCGCCATCCCTTCGCGACCTGTAAGAAGTCGGGTTCGTTGACCGGCCCTTGCGGCAGGCTCTTCAGCGATTCAGGAAACTCGTCGGTGGTCGCCATGGTGATCCTCGCTACTGCTTCAGCGACTTGATGTAAGCGATGAGCCCCAGGAGCTCTTTCTCTTTGAGCTGACCTTCGAAGGGGGGCATCGAGTTCGGGAAGCCGGGGCGGGCTTTCTTCGCGGGGTACAAGATCGATTCCCGGACGTAGTTCTCGTCCATCTTGACGGTACCGCCGACGATCTGGATCTCCTTGCCCCAGTCCGGCTGCTTCCACGACGGACCGACCCGCGCACTACCATCGACGGTGTGACACGACGAGCAGCCCTTCTTGTCGTAGAGCATCTTGCCGAGGTCGATCGGCGACATGTTCATCTGGTCGGCGACCTTGTCGTTGAGGTAGCGCTCGTACTCCTCGAGGTCCTTGTGCACGACCACGACCGCACGGCGGTTACAGTGCCCGGTGACCGGATCGACATCGAGGCACGCCATCTGCGCGTGGCTGGTGCCACAGTACTCGGCGCAGGTCAGCCGGTAGGTCCCCGGCTTGGTCGCCAGGAACCACGCGTACGTGTAGCGACGCGGCACGAGATCCTGCTTCACGCGCATCGCCGGCGCGTAGAAGCTGTGCAGCACGTCCTTCGAGGTCATCACGAGCCGGACCGGCACGCCCGCGGGGACGTGGAGATCCGAGTCGGTGACGCCGTTCTCGTGGGTGAACTGCCAGTTCCAGCGCCACGCGAGCACGTCGATCTCGACGGCCTTGTTCGGCGGCGTGACCACACGGATGTACGAGTGCCAGCCATACCAGAACAGGAACACGCAGATGATCGTCGGGATCACGGTCCACGTGATCTCGAGGACGTCGTTGTGCGACGCGCTCGGCTCGGCCTTGTGACCGGGACGGTGGCGGTACTTGATCGTGAAGTAGACGACGCAGATCGTGATCGCGCTGAAGAAAAAGATCGACAGGGCGAGGACGGCGTAGAACATCATGTCCGACTCGTCGGCGGCCTGGTTGACGGCCTTGGGCATCCAGAACGTGCCCTCTTCCTCGATCGGCTTGTCCGCGAGGACGTCGTACCAGGCCTTCGCCTGCGGTCCCTTCGCTGCGGCCGCTGCCGCCGGTGCCGCCGCGCTGCCTGTCGTCGCGCTGCCCGTCGCCGCGCTGCCCGTCGCCGCGCTGCCGGTCGCCGCGCTGCCTGTCGCCGCGCTGCCCGTCGCCGCGGTGTCGTTGACCATCGCTGCGCTGCCCGTGGCCGCGCTGCCCGTCGCCGCGCTGCCCGCGGTCGCGGCGTTCGAGCCGCTGGTCGGATCTGCGGTCGGCGCGGCTGCGGCCGCGGGTACCGGTGCGGCGGCGCTGCCGCTGGGCGCTTGAGCGGACGCGCTGGACGCGCTGAACGCGATCGACGCGATGAACAGGGCGAGGAGAACTGGCAAGACTCGCTTCATGGTTCACTCACTTCGTTCCTGCGGTGCCTCTTGAGAAACACCACAAAGCCGAGGCCGAAGATCAGGATGATGATCGCGCCACCGGCGGCGAGCCGGAGCGCGAGCACGCCCGCGCGAGCGTGCGAGTTCGCGCCGGGATCGTAGTGGTAGCAGCGGTTGAGGAAGCCGACGGTGCTCGATGGCTCCCGCGTACCGGCCTTGATGATCGACTCGCGCATCATCGCCGGTGGAAAATCGATCCCATAGACGTAGCGGGTCACCACGCCGGACGATGCCAGAAAGATCAACGCCGCGGGATGCGCCCATTCAGCGCGCTTCGGGAGGTACATGTACGAAAAACCCACAGACTGGGCCACGCGCGCGATCTGCGTCTGGTCGCCCGGGTTCTCGGCAAGCAGGAACGTCCAACCGGCCTTCGCGCTCGCGCGCTGCTCCTCGGGGAGGCGCGCGATGTACTTGTCGCGCATCTTCTGGATCTTCGCGAGCGGCTCGCCGGGCTCGAGATCGATCGTCACGATCTTGAACTGGGCGCCGGGCCGCAGCATCACGCCATCGTGCTTGTCGGCGATCTTCGGGAGCGCGGTCGACAGACCGTTGAGCTGCAGGCTGCACAGCATCGGACAGTCGGAATAGTTGAACGTGAGGATGACCGGGAGTTCGCCCCTGATCACCTGGCCGAGCGTGACGTGCGCGCCATCGGCCGTGCGGAACCGAGCATCGAACGGCACCTGTGCGCCGAGCCTCTCGTGCACGGTGACCTTGTCTCCTTGCCACGCCGGATCCGTCAGCGCGCGGTCCTCGACCGGAGCATCTACACCTGGATGCCGGACCTGCGCCTGGCCTGCGAAGGCTTGCGACCCGATCGCCGCTAGTACAGCGACGACCAGCGCCGCGTTACGGCGCATGACCTCCCGGAAGCGCGCCACCCGCGCCTGGAACGGGCGGCGTCTTGACGCCGGCTGGATGGGCCTTCTTGCCGCTGACCGCGCCGCTCGCCGGCGGGCTCGGATTCGCCGAGCCCGACCCCGAGCCCGTGGCCGCAGGCGCCGCCGCAGGCGGAGGCGCGGCCGGCGTCACGAGGAGCTCGGGCGAACCGGGACGTGCGACCTCGGTCGCCTTGGGCTTGAACGGCTGGCCATCGCTGCCGAGCTGCGCGGCCGGCACGAGGTGGTCGGGGTGGAGCTTCGCGTCGAGAATGATCAGGTCCATCGCCCGGTCGATCGTGACCGACGGCGTGCCCATCTGCGGCTCGAGGATGTTCCGCATCTCCTCGGCCTTGTGCGACTTCGCGGTGGTGTCCTGACCACCGTAGTCCTGCATGGTCTGGAGCTCGGAGGTGTCGTTCATGTAGAAGGCCTGCAGTGCGGTGATGGACACGTAGACCATCACCGCGCCGCAGATACCGACGACCACCACACCGATGGTGTTGAGGCTGTCGGGATTGCGTTTGGGTCCTGACATCGTGGTCTCCTACAACTGTTCGTGGGCCAGCGAGAGCCCGAGAGTGGGATCCTTGATCGGGATCAGATTGCCCGTGAGGTTACGGCCGATCCCGACCAGGAGCACGCCGATCAGCGCGAGCCAAACAGTGATGTCGAGCGGCGTGAAACCGACGTGGTGCAGCGCGATCTGGTTCATCAGCGGGCCCTGGTTCACGGTCGCGCCGCCGTGCGTCACGGTCGTCCAGTCATAGGACGGCATCGCGTTCCAGTACATGTCGAGCCAGTGGAACACGAGCTGCCACACGCTGAAGAACACGAGCGTCGGCACGATCCGCTTGGTCCACCGCGACATCAGGAAGATGAACGGGAACGCCCAGTAACCGACGAGGATCGCGATCGAGACCCACTGCCAGCCGCCGAACATCCGGTACTTGTACCAGACGGTCTCCTCCGGCATGTTGCCGTACCACTGGAGCATGAACTGCGAGAACGCGGTGTAGGCCCAGAAGAACGTGAACGTGAACATCCACTTGCCGATGTCGTGATAGTGCTCCTCGGTGATCGAGTGGGTCAGGCGCCCGTTGCGCTGGACCCACAGCACGATCAGCCCCAGCGTCGCGAAGCCACCGACACACGCCGAGCCCCAGAAGTCGACGCCGTAGATCGTCGAGTACCACTTCGGAGCGAGCGACATCAGGAGGTCCATCGACATCAGGCAGGTCGTGAGCGCGAACAGGATCATCGCCGGGCCAGCGGCGCGGCGCAGCGTGTCGCTGATCTTCGGATCGCCGGACTCGTCCTGCTCCCGCGACTTCTTCGCGAAGTACCAGGAGATGCCGATGTAGATCGCGCCGAAGATGCAGTAGCGAATGGACCACGAGCCCGGCGACAGCCAGCCGAGCTTGTGCGCCAGCGTCGGGTTGAGCGTCGCGTTGTGCGCGTCGGCGGTCGTCCAGTAGTAGAGCGTCTTGTTGCCGAACAACACCGGCAGCACGAACCCGAGGCCGGCGATGTAGATCACGGTGAACGCGCTCGTGATCGCCTCGGCGATCCGGCGGACGACCGTGCTCCACCGGCTCCGGGTCAGGTGGTGGAGCAGGACCAGCCACAGCATGCCGATCGCGATCGAGACGATGAAGGCCCATCCCACGACGTAGGCGTAGAGGAAGCGCTTGAAGCCATCGTCGTGCATGTAGCCAAGCACCAGCGACACGATCATCATGATGACCGCGAGGCCGAGGCCCGCCTTCACCATGCTCGACCCGAGCTTGCCGGCCTTGAACTTCTCGTCTGGGTGCAGTGTTCTGGTGAGACTCATCGCTGACCTGCCTGGTCCTCGTTCGAGGCGATCTGAGAACGCTCGAGCGCGCGAACGTAGGCGACGATCGCCCATCGATCCGCGGCCGGAATCTGCGCGCCGTAGCCCATCATCGTCGGCGGGAAGCCGTTCGTGATCGTGTTAAAGATCTGACCGTTCGGGAGGTGGACGACGGGCCCCGCCGGGTCCACGAGGTTGCGGGCGATCCACACCCCGCCCTGCTCCTTCACGCGCGTCGGCACCATGCCCTGACCACGGCCGTCGTAGCCGTGACACGGGGTGCAGTAGATGTTGAACCGGTTCTGCCCGCGCTTGAGCAACTTCGTGTCGACGACGAACGGCTTCCCCCGCAGGTCGGGCGTGAGCGCCGGCGAGTCGGGATACTGGGCCGGAAAGCCGTCGATCCACTGGCCTCCGGTCTCCGCGGTGAGGCCGAAGTAGAACGTGGTGTCCGCCTCGAGCCAGCCACGGGCGACCGTGCCCGGAATCTCGCCGCGGTTCGAGCGGTCGTCGGCGAACAGGTCGTTCGCGGTGTCGGACTTGTACTTCGGCTGGAAGTCCATGTCCGAAAAGATGTGGATGTGCGGATCGGCCGAGAACGAGTTGCGCGCCTTGGCGGCGATCGCAAACGGGACCAGCGCGAACGCCGTCGAGGCGACGATGAACGCCAGGATCCACTTCGGCATCGCCTTCTTCGCCGGATCCGGATCGAAGTAGACGGGCTCGACCTCGAGCGCGCCGGCCTCGGCGAGCAACGCCTTGGTCTTGTCGACATCGAACCGCTTGTCCTTGGCCTCGACGCCGAGGAAGAAGCCGTCGTCGGTGACGCGGAGGAACCGGTCGCTGCGGAACAGCGGGTGCCAGACCTGCGGGAGCTTGTTGAGCCCCCACATGCCGAAGAACGACGTGAGGACGGCGAAGAGGATCGTGAGCTCGTACGCGATCGGAATGTTCGCCGGGATCGACCACGTCGGCTTGCCCGAGATGTTCCAGCCCCACGAGTACGCGTTGCAGTACCACTGCAACAACAGGCCGCTGGTCGCGCCGGCGAAGCCGCCGGCGAAGATGATCAGCGGCAGGATCGTGCGCTTGATCCCGATCGCGGGATCGATGCCGTGGACCGGGAACGGCGAGTAGGCATCGAACTCGGTGAAGCCCGCGTCCTTGACCTTTCTCGCCGCCTCGACGAGCTCGCCCGGCGTGTCGTACTCGGCGAGAAAGCCGTAGAGCTCGCCCGCGGTGCCGTGCTTGCCGCTCGCGTCGCCGGTCCGGTTCTCGCTATCGGGCCGCGGCTCGGTCGCCTTGTCGGGGACCGGAGTTTCCTGTTCGGTGGTCATGTTAGTGGGCTCCCTTCGCGCGGCCCGAAGCGTGGGCGCCTTCGCTCGCGCCCTTCACTTCGCTGATCGCGACGACCGGTGCGAACCGGAAGAACAGCAGGAAGAACATGAGGAACATGCCGATCGTGCCGACGAAGACGCCGACGTCGTAACGGGTCGGGTGGTAGTAGCTCCACGCCGACGGCAGGAACGACCGCGCGAGCGAGGTCGCGATGATCACGAACCGCTCGAACCACATGCCGATGTTGACGAAGATGCAGAGGATCCAGATCAGCACGTTGTTGTTCTTGACCCAGGTGGACCAGAAGAACTGCGGGATCAGCACGTTGCAGCTGACCATCGCGAAGTAGCACCACCAGAATGGTCCGAACGCGCGGCTGATGAACGTGAAGCTCTCGAACGGGTTCCCCGAGTACCACGCGATGAAGAACTCGCTGGCGTAGGACAGCCCGACCATCATGCCGGTCGCCAGCATGATCTTGCACATCGCGTGGATGTGCGCCTGCTTGATGATGTGCTGCAGGTTGAACAGGAACCGCAGCGGCAACAGCAGCGTCAGCACCATGCCGAAGCCGCTGAAGATCGCGCCGGCGACGAAGTACGGCGGGAAGATCGTCGTGTGCCAGCCGGGCAGCTGCGAGGTCGCGAAGTCGAACGACACGACCGAGTGAACCGAGAACACCAGCGGCGTGGCGAGACCGGCCAGGATCAAGTAGGCGCGCTCGTACCGGTGCCACTGGCGAGCCGAGCCGCGCCACCCGAGCGACAGCAACCCGTAGATCGCCGCCTTGGTGTTGTTACCGCGACCCGCGTTGCGATCGCGGTAGGTCGCGAGGTCGGGGACCATGCCCATGTACCAGAACAACAGCGAGGTCGTGAGGTACGTCGAGACCGCGAACACGTCCCACATCAGCGGGCTGCGGAACTGCGGCCAGATCGAGCCCATGTCGTTCGGCAGCGGCAGCATCCACCACGCGAACCACGGACGGCCGGTGTGGAGCAGCGGGAAGATACCGGCCGCCATGACGGCGAAGATCGTCATGGCCTCGGCCGAGCGGTTGATGCTGACGCGCCATTGCTGGCGGGTCAGGTAGAGCACGGCGGAGATCAGCGTGCCGGCGTGACCGATACCGATCCACCACACGAAGTTCGTGATGTCCCACGCCCAGCAGACGGTGTTCGAGTTGCCCCAGACGCCGATGCCGCGCATGACGACGCAGTAGATGCTCCAGATCCCGATCGCGAACAGGACGATCGCGATCGTCAGCGCGACGATCCACAGCTTGTGAGGCTTCGGCGATTCGGCGATCCACGCGACGTCACGCGTGACGGCACGGAACGTTTCGCGGGCCTTACCGGGCTCGTTGATGTCCACGTGTTCCGCGGTGGCGTCCGCGGTGGCTTCAGCAGTGGTCACTTCTCACCTCCGACCTGCGACGGCTTTTCCAGCTTCGGGTTCGGGTTGCGAACACGCGCGAGGTAGCGCGTGCGGGGCTTGGTGTACAAGCTCGGCAGGAGCGCGTAGCTGCGCGGATCGCCGGCGGCGCCGTGGTGCTCGTGCAGCTTCGCGACGCGCGAGGTCCGGTCGGACAGATCGCCGAACACGATCGCCTCGGTCGGGCACGCCACCTGGCAAGCGGTCTCGATCTCGCCGTCCGGGATCGGACCGGTGACCTCACCTTCGCGCTGGTGGGCGCGGACCTCGGCCTTGTAGCGGATCTTGCCGTTCTGGATGCGTTGCACGCAGTACGAGCACTTCTCCATCACGCCGCGCATGCGGACCGTGACATCCGGGTTGAACACCAGGCGCCGGACCTTCTCGCGGGCCTCGCGGAACTCCTTGTTCCAGTCGAGGAAGTTGAACCGGCGCACCTTGTACGGGCAGTTGTTCGCGCAGTAGCGCGTGCCGATGCAGCGGTTGTAGGCCATGTCGTTGAGGCCTTCCTCGGAGTGCGAGGTCGCGCCGACCGGGCAGACCTGCTCGCAGGGCGCGTTCTCGCACTGCTGACAGCCGAGCGGCTGGTGCACGACCTGCGGGTCCTCGGGGGAGCCCGAGAAGTAGCGGTCGATCCGGATCCAGCTCATCTCGCGGTTGTTGATCACCTCCTGGCGACCGACGACCGGGATGTTGTTCTCCGACTGACACGCGACCATGCACGAGTTGCAGCCGGTACACGTCGACAGGTCGATCGCCATGCCCCAGCGATGGCCCTTGTACTCGTGCTCCTCGAACAGCGAGAGGTGACGCGGGCGCTCGTGCGCATCGATCTTCGGCGCGCCCTTGGCGGTGTCGATCTCGTCGTCCCAGAACTCGCCGTCCTCCTCGGCCGACCAGTTCGGCTCGGCCGCGAGCTTGGCCGCGGTGACGAGCTTGATCAGCGGGTGCTCGCCGCCGACCGCACGCCGGGTGACTTCCTTGTCGAAGCCGCCGTCGTACTGCATCACCGTCGCCTGGCCCGGGTTGTAGCTCCAGTGATCCTGGGTCTCCGCGAGCTCGTAGTTACGGCCGATCGGCGTCACGGTCGCGTTCTGCGCGACCTCGAAGCCGGCGGTGGTACGGACCTTGTAGGTATCCCAACCGACGACGCGCTTGTCGGGCAGCGCCGAGGTGACATTGTGCGGATGCTGCGAGACGTGTCCCGCCTGGGTCCGGCCACCGCCGAGCACGAGCCCGATCGAGTACTTCGCCTGACCGGGCATCGTGTACACGGCGATGTCGACCGAGCGATCGCCGACCTTCACCTTGACCATGTCGCCGTTCGTGACGCCGAGCGCCTTCGAGGTCTCCGGCGAGATCATCGCGTAGTTGTCCCAGGTCACCTTCGTGAGGAAGTCCGGGGTCTCCCACAGCCACGCGTTGTTGCCGAACCGGCCGTCGTACGTGAACGCCGACATGTGGTACGTGACCTCGAGCTCGCTCGTGCCGCGCTTGGTGCCGGCGAGCTGGCTCGCCTTGAGCGGCGGCAGCGTCAACGGGCCGACCGCGAGATCGGTCGCCGTCGCGAGCTGCGTGTTCGGCACGAAGCCGTCGTGGACGTGCTTGCGCCAGTCGAGCTTCTTGGTCGCGCGGTCCTTGGCGTCGGTCGAGACCAGCATCGCACCGCCGAGCTCGTCGCCGAGCAGCAGCGAGCACATCTCGATCGACGACAACCCGCCGTACAGCGGCGCGATCAGCGGTTGCGCGATCGTGACGGTGCCGTCCCACGTGCGCGCGTCGTTCCACGCCTCGAGGAAGTGCGCCTTCGGCACGTGCCACGTGGTCTTGAGCGAGGTCTCGTCGGCGTACTCCGACAGGTGGATCGAGGTCGCGACCTTGGCGAGCGCGGTCGCGAGATCGAGATCCGCGGGCGCGTCGTAGACCGGGTTACCACCGAGGATGATCAGCGTGCGGACCTGGCCGGCGTTGATGTCCTTGACGAGCGTCGTGATCGATTCGAGGTGCGAGACCCGATCGGCCCACGGATCCTCGACGTAATCGAGGACCTTGCCGACCGCGCCGATCGCGGCGTTGATCTTCGCGACCAGGGCGTGGACCTCGGGCGGCTGGCGGCGGCCTGCGATCACCACGGCCTTGCCGGTGTTCGCCTTGAGCTCCTCGGCGAGCACCTGCAGAAACGTCGAGACCTTCGCCTCCTTGAGGAACTCCGCCTGGGGCGCGGCACCGTTGCTGATCGCGGCGTCGAGCGCCATCACGAACGGCAGGCCGAGCTCGCTGCGCAGCGGCAGGCGATGGTCGGCCATCGCGCCGGTGTTCGAGAACACGCTCTCGACCGCGTAGAGGCGGTTCATCGAACCGGGCGCGAGCCAGCCACCGTCGCGCTTGCGACTGCGCGCGAAGTCGCGGCTGTACATCATCGAGGCCGGGTGCTCGACGAAGATGTCGCAATCGATCGTGACGATCGTCTCGCACTTCTCGAGGTGCGCGATCGGGCGGACCGAGCGCTTGAACGCGAGCCGGGTACCGTCGCGCTCGTTGTCCCACGAGATCGGCTCGTACTCGTGCCAGCGTACGCCCTTGGCCTCGAGCGCCGTGCGCAGCGAGGCAAGCGTCGGCGAGCTACTCGCCTCGGCGAGGATCCGCGCGCCGCCGGAGGCGATCGCGCTGCGGATGTCGGCGAGCGCGATCTTGAACGCGTCGAGCGTCGTGCCCTTGCCGCCCTGGAGCGCCACGGTCGAGCGATCCGGATCGTAGAGGTGGAGGATCGAGGCCTGCGCGAACGTATGCGCGCCCGCATGCTTCTTCGTGGTCGGCAGGATGTTGCCGCCGGAGAATGGATGCTCCGGGTTGCCGTCGAGGTGGATCGGCCGGCCCTCGTACGAGGTCGCGACGAGCGGGTGGGTCGTGCCGCCGAGCTCGTACGCGGTCGCGTACTGCAGCGTCGTGCCCGGGGTCTGATCTTCGGGGCGCTTCGCGAGCGGAACGATCTCTTCCTTGTCGTAGCGGCAACCGGCGGCGACCGCGCCGATGCCGGCGAGGCCCATCGAGGAGCCCATCAGGTGGAAGAAGTTGCGGCGCGACATCGGGTCGAGCACCGGCGCCTGATCGGCACCGGGCGCGAACTCCCTGCGCGTCAGGCCGTCCTGCTGCCAGGCGGCCGTGCCGTCGAGCTCGCGCAGCGACTTCCAGTAGCCGTGCTCGGGGGTCGGCGGGACCGGTTCGATCTGGTTCGGCTCTTGATTCTCGGGTTCTTTGGACATCGTCGGCTCCCTACCGGTGGCAGGTCGAACAATTGATCGTGGGGTGGACGCTGTTGCGCTTCTTGATCGTCGCGCCCTCGGTCGCCGAGCGATGCGGCACCGACGTCGGGTCGTCGTAGCCCATCTTCGTGATGTTCTCGGGCTCGCGCAGGTACGGCGTCGGATCCTTGTGGCAGTTGATGCACCACTCCATCGTCAGCGGCTTGGCCTGGTAGACCCGGATCATCTGATCGATGCGGCCGTGGCACGTCTCGCATCCGACCGCGGCGTTCACGTGCGCCTGGTGGTTGAAGTAGACGTAGTCGGGGAGGTCATGGACGCGGGTCCAGCGCACCGGCTCGTTCTCCGCGAACGCCGCGCGGATCGGCGCGAGCAGATCGGAGCCCTTCTTGACCTGCGAGTGGCAGTTCATGCACGTGGTCGCGGGCGGGATCGCGGCCTTCGGCGCACGCTCCACGGTGGTGTGGCAGTACCGGCAATCGATGCCGAGCTCACCCGCGTGCAACGCATGGCTATAGGGCACCGGTTGAACCGGCTGGTAACCGATGCGAATCGCTTCGGGCGTCACGCCGTATGCGATCAACACGATCAGGTAGACCGGACCGCCGAGGACCAACAAGTTGATCCACTTCTTCAGCGTTTCGGTCCATTCGGGGAATTCGAATCTCGACATAGTTTCCCTGCTCGCTCAGCGGGGCGTTTTCATCACAGTCGGTCACCATTTCGCAAGGTTGCGAGGCGACGAACATGTGGGGGGATGGTGACGGGATCGTGAAACTCGGACGCACCCATCTCACGTCTCGTCGGAGAGTGCGTTGCGGCAAATGCGCGCGCATTCCCGACGCGACAATTCACCACAGGCCACCTGTGGTGGAATGACGCACGTTGGGCCGGTGCTCTGGGTGCTGCTGACCGTCGCGGTGATCGTCGCGATCCTCGCGGTTTTTGTCGCGGTCTTCGTCGCGCGGCGCCGCCCGATCCTCGAGGCCAGCACGCCGATCGAAGGCGTCGAGCCGGTTCCGGGAGTGGGCGAGCGCGGACCGCCGCTCCCGGTGATCCTGATTCACGGCCTGTTCGGCTTCGACCGCATGGGCATCCCCGGAGCGAGGCTCGACTACTTCCGCGGCATCGCGAAGCACCTCGACACGCTCGGCTGCCACGCCCACGCCGTGAAGCTGCCGCGGGCCGGCTCGGTGCCGGAGCGTGCCCGCGCGCTGTGCGACGCGATCGCCGCGCTCGGCCACGACCGCGTCGACCTGATCGCACATTCGATGGGCGGCCTCGACGCGCGCTACGCGCTCGCGCACCTCGGGCTCGCCGCCCGCGTCCGTTCGCTCGTCACGGTCGGCACGCCGCATCGCGGGACCCCGATCGCGGATCTCGCGATCGACGGTCCGCTGGGCCTCGCGCGCCGCGCGATCGCCGCGCTCGGCATCTCGATGACCGCGGTCGACTGGCTGACCACCGCCGCGCTCGAGCGGTTCAACCAGGAGGTCCCCGATGCGCCGGGCGTGCGTTACGCGTGCGTCGTCGGCGGCGTCCGCGAGGCCGCGACCGCGATCCCGCTCGCGATCCAACCCGTGCACGCCTACCTGAGGAAGGTCGCCGGCGCCAACGACGGGCTCGTGCCGATGGCCTCGCAATACTGGGGCGAGACCCTCGCGGAGATCGAGGCGGATCACTTCGCGGAGATCGGCTGGCGACTCGCGTCGCGCCAGACCTTCGACGCGCTCGGCCTCTACGCGTTCGTCGTCGCACGGCTCGGCGATCGACCTTCGCTGCGAGCCGCCGGCTAGGCGCTACTTCGCCGCGTCACTCGCTGCACGAGATGGTCTGCGCGAACGCCGCGATCACCTGCTTGCCCTTGACGATCACGAGCACCTGGTTCTCGGTGCCATCGCAACCCTCGTCGAACTGGACGACGATCGCGCCCCGCGCGAGGTGATCGATCGACGTCTGATGCGCGGCGAGCGGACCGCCGAGCGTGTGGCCCCACACCGCGGCCTTGCCTGTGGGCGAGACCTTGTCGTGCAGGCACGTCAGGCCCGGGCCGGCGGTCGCGGTCTGGGGGCATGCGGTGGTCTCGTCGGTGAGCGCGAGCGCGGTGAACCTCGACGCGGTCAGCGGGCGGGCCTCCGCGGCCGCGTGGCCGAGCTTGTCGACCCAGGAGGTGGCGAGCTGCAGCGCCGCGAGCTCGCTCCGCGACGGCGGCTTGGGCTTGCGCCGGGTCGGCCTCGCCGCTGCGGTCGCACCGGCGAGAGCGACGAGGAGCCACGCGCGCACCATGGTTCGACGATAGCAGCAAGCGTCGCACCCGTGCAGCTCGCGTGAGTCGCCGGCGCCGATCGGCCGCTACGGCCGGGCGTCTCCTACGGCCGGGCGGGCGCCAGCGCGCGCGGCGGGACCTTGCGCCGGGACAAGATGTTGCCCTTCAGCACGTTCACCGCGACCGGTGGGGTGAGCTCGTAGGCGAACCCTCGGGTGTCGATCTTCGCCTTGAAGGCCTCGTCGTTGTGGCGCACGAACCGGCGATACTGGACCGGCAGCTCGCCCTTGACGACGTGGTTGCGGTGGCGGAGCAGGAAGTCGCCGAGTCGCACCGCGAGCTGGTTATACAGGCGGTGGCAGCCGTGGCTCGTGCCGTTGACGATCGACGTCACGCTCGCCGAGCCGTGCGTGCCGATGCCGTTGTCGTCGAGGCGCTCGCCGCCGTCCTTGAGCCCGAACACCTGGAGGTGCTCGAGCAGCACCATGCCGTACGCGGAGTGCGGCCCGGGACCGAGCTCCTCGGTCTTGAGCGCCCAGTGGCCGTTCCACAGGTTCTTGACGAGCTCGCGATCGGGCGTCGTCTTCGGCGCGAGCCAGGTCGGACCCGCGATCACGTCGCGCCACACGCGCGGGCCGACGTCGGATTCCTTCCAGCGCTGGACGAGCGAGCCATCGGCCAGCCGTTGATCGGCCCAGCCGCCGATCGTGGTCGGCCAGCGCACGAGCGCGCGCCTGGTCCCGTGATCGTCGGCGTACAGGACCAGGCTGGGGCGGTGCTTGACGATCCGGCGGAACGGCGGAGGTTGCTCGTCGTAGAATACGTCGCCGCGATCGATCTCGGCCGACAGCTCCATGTGCGGGGCGTGATAGGCGGGCACGGGCGGCAGCAGCACCGCGACGCGCCCGCCCGCCGGATGATTCGCGAGGAACGCCCGGACCTCCTCGGGGCCGGTCCAGCCGAGCTGCGTCGCGGCGGCCTCGGTCATCGGCGAGACCAGATCGGGCGCGCCGTTCGGCATCGGATCTCGACCACCGCGCGCGGCGCGCATCGCTGCCGGATCGAGCATCCGGCCGAGCACGGGCAACGGCCCGCTGCTCGCGGTGCCGTCCTCGATGATGCCGGTCGCGTCGACGACGCGCTCGCGCAGCACGCGCAACGCGAGCCGAAAATCGAGCTCGCGCGACGAGGTCTGCATCGCGTCGCGGGTGTCTGGATCGAGCCGCTCGGTCGGCAACAGGAAGTTGCGGCGCTGGAACATCTCGATCGCGTTCCCGGTCCGCCACGTGAAGCTGCCGTCCGTGTCCTTGTCGCTCAGCCAACCTTCACAGTGCAGCTCTCGCTCGGCCGTGACCAGCGCGGTGTGCTGCGCGTCGAGCTTCTGCCATCGCGCGTACTTGTCCTGCCACCGTGGATCGGTCGCGAGCGGGGTCGGATCGGAGAGCTTGCGGCGGATCTTTTCCCGATCGAGCTGGGTCGCGAACACCACGCGCGCCTGATCGGCGAGCGCGACGTCCTGTTTGCTGTCCTGCGACAAGGTCTTGTCGAGCGCGAGGATCGGCGCGGGATCGATCGCGGCGTGACACGCGTGGCGCGGCTCGTCGGCGAGGCGCGCGCGTACGATGGCGAGCGCGGGCACGACCCCGTAGAGCTCGTCGAGCGCGTCCTCACCCTCGATCGGATGGTCGGCGGCATCGCGCTCGTTCGCGAGCTGGAGGTAGCGGTCGTGAAAGCTCGGGACCTGTCCAGCCGCCGTCGGCGCGAACAACGTCGGCGTCCACGTGTCGGTGAGATCGAGGATCGTCAGGCCCTTCGCGAGCGCGACCGTCGCGCACATCAGGCCCTGGTCGGCGCCGTGCGCGATCACCTCGACCTGGACGCACGAGCCTTCGGCCGTGATCTGCGGGCGGAGCTGCTGCGCGCTGGCCTCCGAGCTCTGCGCGCTGGACGTGACGCCGCGTGGGCTCGGCGCCGAACCTCCGCAACCTCCGATCAGGAGGGCGTACAGCAACCCTCGAGCCCACATCATCGACAATTTTGGACCGCTTCGTCGTGGGTGGCACCAAATCTCTGCCTCGCACGTGCACGCACACACACGCGATGACCACCGGTCCTGCGCATTCACGTGGGTTGCAAGGTTTTCGGAGGACCGCCGGGCTGTTCCAGCACGCAGCTTGCTTACACTGGGGTCATGCAATGGGACCGCAACTACTCGAGCTCGGATATCGAGGATCGCCGTAGCGAGAACGGTGCCGGCCTCGGTGGCTTCAGCGGCGGTGCCGGCGGCGGCGGCGGCGCCATGCTGCTGGTCCGCCTGTTGTCGATGTTCGGGTGGAAGGGCGTGCTCGTCGGGTTGGTGATCGCGGGCGCGGTCGGCCTCGGCGGCCAGTGCACGCACCTCGGCTCCCTGGCACCGCAGAATCAGGGGGCACCGGCGTCACCGGCGTCACCGGCGTCACCGGCGTCAGCGTCGAGACGCGCGGTCCAGGAATCCCCCGAGGAGAATGAAGAGGTCCACTTCGTCGGCTTCGTGTTCGACGACATCCAGAAGTTCTGGGCCCAGCAGGTCCCGAACTACCGCAAGGCGCACCTCGTGCTGTTCCGGCGCGGCATCCGCTCGGCGTGCGGCACGGCCTCGACCGCGGTCGGCCCGTTCTATTGCCAGGCCGATCAGAAGGTCTACATCGACCTCGCGTTCTACGACGAGCTCAAGACCAAGCTCGGCGCGCCGGGCGACTTCGCGCAGGCGTACGTGATCGCGCACGAGGTCGGCCATCACATCCAGAAGCTCGAGGGCCTGTTCGATCGCGGCACCGACTCGGTCCACATCGAGCTCCAGGCGGACTGCTTCGCCGGCGCGTGGGCGCGCGACGCGAACCAGCGCAAGATCCTCGATCCGGGTGACATCGACGAGGCGCTTCACGCCGCCTCGCAGATCGGCGACGACACGCTCCAGAAGCAAGCTCAGGGCTACGTCCAGCCCGACAAGTTCACGCACGGCACGTCGGCGCAACGCGTCGCCGCGCTCCAGAAGGGCTGGACCGGCGGCCCGCAGGCCTGCATGTAGCGCTAACGAATGCCGTTGTCGCACACGCACAGGCCGGAGACGGTCGTGCTGTCGGAGCACGTGCCCTGCCCCGTGACGCGGCCGCACGGATCACCGCCGCCGGGCGCCGGCGTCGTGCATTCGATCGACGGTGGGGTCATCGTCGCAGGCCCACCAACCTGCTCGTAACAAACGCCCCCGTCCGAGCACGCGCACCCGGCGCTGGTCGACCCCGAGCCGGAGCCGGAGCCGGGCGCACCCTTCGCACCACACACACCCGGCGAGCACACGCACGACGGATCGTTCGGCGGGCACGCGCAACCGGTGCCGAACCACGTGCACGCGCTATCTGCCTGGCAGGCGGTGGTCTCGGTATAGACCGCGCATGCATCGCCCGTCAGGACCGGAGCGTTCGTCGTCGCCGTGCCCTGATCTGCGCACGCGACGAGCATCATCATTACGAGCGCACATCGCGTCATGGTGCAAAGCGGCAGCAAGGTCGAGACCAAGCGTAACCTGCCGGACCTATTTGCGCGCGCCTCAGATTTCTGAGCGCGCGAACGTCCGGTCACGGCACGAGGACGAGCTTGCCCTTGACCTCGCGGCGAGCGAGCCGCTCGAGCGCCTCGGCCGCGCGGTCGAACGGGAAGGTCGCGTCGATCGCGGGATGGAGCTTGCCCTCGGCGACCCACGCGAACAGCTGCTCGCAGTGCTCGCGGTTCTGGACGGCCGAGCGCATCGCGAACTGGCCCCAGAACACGCCGACGATCTGGCACCCCTTCAACAGCACCAGGTTGAGCGGAATCTTCGGGATCTCGCCCGCGGCGAAGCCGACCACCAGGTAGCGGCCCTGCCACGCGATGGCGCGCAGCGCGGGCTCTGCGAGGCTGCCGCCGACGGGGTCGTAGATCACGTCGACGCCGTTGCCGCCGGTCAGCGCCTTGATCCGATCCTTGAGGTCTTCCTTCGCGTAATCGATCGTCTCGCTCGCGCCGTGCGCGCGGCAGAACGCGAGCTTGTCGGCGGTGGACGCCGCCGCGATCACGCGCGCGCCGAGCAGCGCGCCGAGCTCGACCGCCGCGATCCCGACGCCGCCTGCGGCGCCGAGCACGAGCAGCGACTCGCCGTGCGCGAGCGCCGCGCGATCGACGAGCGCGTGATACGTGGTCGCGTAGGTCAACAGCGTCGCGGCCCCGATCTCGAACGGCACCGCATCGGGCAGCTTCACGGTCGCGAGCTCGGGCGCGACGACCTGCTCGGCGTAGGCGCCGTAGAGCAGCGTGGTCGCGACGCGATCACCGACCTTCAGCGAGGTCACGCCGGCGCCGACGGCCGACACCACGCCCGCGGCCTCACCACCGGGCGAGAACGGCGGGGTCGGCTTGAACTGGTACTTGCCCTGCGTGATCAGGAGGTCGGGGAAGTTCACGCCGGCCGCCTTGACGTCGATCAACACCTGGCCCCCGGCCGGCTTCGGCGCCGCCACTTCGTCGACGCGGAGGCCTGCAGGACCGATGAGCTCGTGGACGCGGACGGCACGCATGCCGGGCATCGTAACAGCCGTGGCCGTCAGGGCCAGGGCATCGCGGGCGGCGAGATCACGCCGTTCGGAGTCGCGCGCGCGATCGCGATGAAGCCGGCGCCACCGCCGCCACCGCCGCCGCCGCCGTTCGCCTGCGCGGTGGTGTCGTCGTCCCCATTCGGCGTCGTGGCGGCGCCGCCGAGCGCACCCGCGCCGCCGCCGGCCGTCGAGCTCGATCCGCCGAGCGCACGCGCCGCGCTCGGTTGCCCGGTCTGGCCGGACATGCCCGGAGCGGGACCGGTGTCGCCGCCCTCGCCGCCACCACCGCCGTTCGCCGCGATCGCGCCGGCGTTCTGGAGCACGGACGCTTCGATCACGATCATGCCGGCGCTGGCACCACCGCCGGCCCCGCCGTTCTTGTTGCCCCCGTGACCGCCACCACCGCCGACGTTGACGACTCCATTCGGGGTCAGCGTCAGCGTCCCGGCCGTCGCGAGCAAGATCGCGCCGCCACCGTCGCCGGCTTCGCCGGCCGTGCCCGGACCGCCGCCATCCCCGCCTTTGCCGCCATCACAGCCGCCGAGCAGGCCATCGCTGGGCATCGCGATCGCAGCACCACCGGCGCCTCCGGTCGCGTTGGTCGTCGTGCTGTCCATGCCGATCCCGCCGGTGCCCGCGAAGGCCCCGCCGCCACCGCCGCCCCCGTGGCTGCTCATCATCTTGCCGGACATGCCGACCGTCGCGCCACACAGGGCATCGGTGCGAGCGCCGGCCCCGGCGTCGGTCAGGTCGACCACGCCGTCGAGCGTGATGCCGTTCTCGGCCGCGATCCCGAACGTGTTCGTGCCGTGGACGCGGAGCTTGCCGGTCAGCGAGAACGTGTTCGCGATCAGGACATCGATCATGCCCTCCGGCGTCGCCACCAGCACGTGCCGCGGGTGCGTGGTCGACGCGCCGATCACCAGGGTGTTGTTGCTCGTGCTGTAGTCCGCGGCCCCCGCGATCATCACGTCATCGCCGCCGCTCGCCATCGTGCAGGTGTCGAACAGCGTCGAGAACGGCGAGCAGCCGTCCTCGCGCACGGCCGTATCCGGTGCGGCGTCGAAGCCAGCGTCACGGGTCGTGGATTGGCTCGCTGTGGGCTTGAACCCACAGCCGGCCACGAGCACCACCGTGACTACCAGCCGCATGCGTCCACACTACCGCTGATCGGCGGGATACGTCCCGAGGA
>JBDTEH010000025.1:0-4927 GCA_039922635.1 Kofleriaceae bacterium
GAGAACCCCGTGAAGAACAGCAGCAGGTGATCCTCGAGCTCGTGCAGCGTCGCCTGCGGCAACGCGATCGGCGCCGCGTGGACCTCGCCGTTCTTCGCGAACTCGAACGCGGTGATGCCGCCGTACGCGGCGATGTACTGGTCCTGCTTGCCGACCGGCTGGTTCAAGCGCTCGATCTCGAGCTCGCACGCGAGCCGCGCGAGATCACCCGGCAGCAGCAGCCGCCGCTCGAACGAGTACAGCGCCTTCAACAGCGCCGTCGTGAAGCTCCCCGACGAGCCGAGTCCGGTGCCGGCCGGAATATCGGCGAGCGTCGTGATCTCGTGCTGGAGCTGGGTGATGCCCATCATGCGGAACGCCTCGCGCACGATCGGGTGCTCGATCTCGTCGACGTGGTCGACACGCTCGATCTTCGAGTACTTGAGGAACACGCCCGGCACGAACGGCTTGTTCATCGTGACCCACACGTACTTGTCGATCGCCGCGGAGATCAGGTAGCCGCCGTGGTCCTGGTAGTACGACGGCAGATCGGTGCCGCCGCCGCCGAGCGAGATCCGAAGTGGGCTACGAGTGATCAGCATTACGCGCGCGCCTCCAGGAGCCACCGGTTCGCCTGCAGATAGGCCAGCGTCTTCGCGAGGCCGTCGCGGATCGACAGCGTCGGTGCCCAGCCCAGCGAGCGCATCTTCGAGCAGTCGAGCAGGATGAACGGATTATCGCCGATCCAGCCGCGCTCGCCGCCCGAGTACGTGCGCTCTGGTGTGATGCCGAGCGCCTCGCAGAGATAGGCGACGGAGTCGTTGACCTCGACGTACTCGTCGGTGCCGAGGTTGAGGATGTTGACCTTGTCGCGTGCCTGGTCCACCGCGGTCAGCATGGCCGTGACGCAGTCCTGCACGTAGAGGTATGACTTGCGTTGCCGGCCGTTGCCGAGGATGTGCAGCCTGGTCGGATCGGCGAGCAGCTGCTTGTAGAAATCGTACACGTGGCCGTGCGAGTAGCGCTCGCCGAGGATCGAGACGAACCGGAACATCCAGCTTTGAAACCCGAAGCCCTCGCAGAACGCCGCGATCAGCCCCTCGCCGGCGGACTTCGCAGCGCCGTACAGCGAGGTCTGGATCGGGAACGGTGCGTCCTCCGGCGTCGGTAACACCTTCGCCTGGCCGTAGACCGAGCCCGTCGACGAGAACGCGATCTTGTGGACGCCGTTGACGCGCATCGCATCGAGCACCCGGAACGTGCCGATCGTGTTCTGCTCGAGATCGCGGCTCGGGTGATCGGTGCCGAACCTCACATCCGCGTTCGCGGCGAAGTGGAACACGAAGTCGCAGCCGTGCATCGCGGCGGTCACCGCGGCCGCATCGAGGATATCGCCCTGGACGAGCTCGAAACTAGCGCACGGCCGCGCGACCTCGAGGAAGCGCTCCTGACCGGTCGACATGTTGTCGTAGCCGACCACCTCGTGTCCGGTTTGGAGCAGGCGGTCAGCCATCGAACTGCCGATGAAGCCGGCGGCGCCGGTGATGAATGCGCGCATCTGGATGCCTTGAGGCGGAGCAAGCTACCGCAGGTCGTCCCCGGAAACCACTCGGTTGCACGGCGTGAACCCGTTGTAGAGGTGCTACCAAATGAGGGCATCTCTACCTGGATGCCGGATGCACGATCGACGTGGCAATCGCCGCGGTCGAAGGCTAGTAGAACTCGCGGATCGCGCGCGCCACCCAGTCGAGCTGGTCAGGCGCGAGATCGGGATGGACCGGCAGCGCGAGCACCTCGCCTGCGGCGCGCTCGGCCTCGGGCAGATCGCCGGCCTTGCCGCCGGGGAAGCACGGCTGGAGGTGCAGCGGCAGCGGGTAGTAGACCTCGGTGTCGATCTCGCGGGCGCGGAGGTGCGCGCGGAGCTCGTCGCGGTTCGGCGCGCGCACGACGAAGTGATGCCAGACGTGACCGGGCGCGTCCTCGGGGAGCACGAGCGGCAGGCCGGCGAGCAGCTCGCGGTACCGCGCGGCATTGCGCCGGCGCTGCGCGTTCCAGCCGGCGAGGTACGGCCGCTTGACCCGCAAGATCGCGGCCTGCAGCGTGTCCATGCGGAGGTTCGCCCCGACGACGTGATGCACGTACTTCGGGCGCGAGCCGTGCGTGCGATACAGCCGCACGCGATCGGCGAGCGCGGCGTCATCGCCGAGCACCATGCCGGCATCGCCGGCGGCGCCGAGGTTCTTCGAGGGGAAGAAGCTCAACGTGACCAGGTTGCCGCGCTTGCCGAGCCCCGGCGCGCCGACCGCCTGCGCCGCATCCTCGACGACCGGCACGTTCGCCGCGGCGAGGGCATCGACGTCGGCGAGCCGGCCGAACAGGTGGACGGGGATGATCGCGCGGGTCCGCGGGGTCACGCGCGCGAGCGCCGATGCGGGATCGAGGTTGAACGTGCGCGGATCGATATCGGCGAACACCGGCGTCGCGCCGAGCCGCGCGACCGCACCGGCGGTGGCAAAGAATGACATCGCCGTCGTGATCACCTCGTCGCCGGGACCGATGCCGAGCGCCCACAGCGCGGCGAGCAGCGCGTCGGTGCCCGACGACACCGCGATCGCGTGGGCGAGCCCGTGATCCGCCGCGAGCTCGGTCTCGAGCGTGCCGATGTCCTCGCCCATGATGTAGTGGCCGCCGGCGAGCACGCGCTTGACCGCGGCCTCGATCGCGGGCCCGACCTCGGCGTATTGCGCCGGCAGATCGAGCAGCGGCACCTTCACGCGATCACCTCGGCGACCAGCACGCCATCGTGCGCGTAGCTCCGCGCACACGCCGCGCACGTCGCGCGTCCGGCGACGAGCTCGAGCCGCAGGCCGCAGCGGCACATCCAGCCGATCAGCCGCGCGGGAACGCCGACGGCGAGCGCGAACGCCGGGACGTCGTGGGTGACGACCGCCCCCGCACCGACGAACGCGTAGCGGCCGAGCGTGGTGCCGCACACGATCGTCGCGTTGGCGCCGATCGTCGCCCCGGCGCCGACCCGCGTAGCCTGGTACTCGTGCTTGCGCGCGACCTCGCTGCGCGGGTTGATCACGTTCGTGAACACCGCGCTCGGGCCAACGAACGCGTCGTCGTCGATCACGACACCGTCGTAGATCGAGACGTTGTTCTGGATTCGCACGCGGTCGCCGATCACGGCGGTCGCCGCGACGAACACGTTCTGGCCGAGGCTACAGCCGGCGCCGATCCGCGCGCCGCTCGAGACGTGGCAGAAGTGCCAGATCTTCGTGTCATCGCCGACGATCGCACCGTCGTCGACGCATGCCGAGTCGTGCTTGGTCCACGTCATCGCAGGCGTGCATAGCACGGGCTATGTCACCAGCGGGGTCGAACCCGGGATCACCGCGCGGAGGTTGCCGCGCACGAGCAGCACGTAGGCCAGCGCGAGGTTTCCCACGAGCAACGCGCCACGCACGGCGATCCCGAGGTCGTAGATCGTCATCACGACGAGCGCCGCGACGGCCGCGACGAACACGACCGCGTGGCGAAGCCCGAGCAGCGACTTGTGGTGGAACAGCGCGGCGACCAGGATGATGCCGGTCTGGATCGCCGAACCGGCGACGAAGATCCAGGCGGCGACGATCCCACCACCACCGCGCGACAACAGCGTGACGTTCAGCCCGACCGAGACCAGCGTCGCGACGCCGGTCGCGACCAGGAACCACCCGGTACGGGAGACATACAGCAGCTGATTCGCCGGCAGGAAGTAGTAGAAGCCGATCAGGTTGCCGATCACGAGCGGGATCAAGTACGGAACCGCCGGGCTGTACTTGGCTCCGAGGATCAAGATCAGCTCGGGCGACATCAGCGCCCCGAACAGCGAGAGTCCGGTGAACAGCGCGACGAACAACGCGGCGAACACCTCGGCCTTCTTGCGCGCCTCGGCGGGCGGCTCCTCGGTCGAGGTCCGGAAGAAGTGCGGCGCCCACGCCTGGTTGACTCCGCCGGCGATCATCGCGAGCACGAGGCCGAGCGTCCTCGCGATCGAGTAGAAGCCGACGTCGGCCATCGGCGCGTACTTCTCGAGCATGATCCGATCGACGGTCTGCATCAGGATCGTTCCGAGCGTATGAGGCAACAGCGGGACGCCGTAGCGCAGCCCCATCTTGACGTGATCCCAGCGCAGCTCGCGGCTGCCCCAGCTCCGCGCGAACAGCACGAAGAACAGCCCGGCGAACACGACCGACGCGATCAGCTGGCTGCGCAGGATGCCGAGGGCGCGCTGCTGCATGAGCGCCACGAACACGATCCCGACGACGAGCGCGAGGACGCTCTGCGCGGTCTGCCAGCCGACGAGCGATGCGGCACGCTCCTCCGACTGGTACAACGCCTGCGGGATCATCACGACGGTCGTGAAGAACGTCGACCAGATCGCGAGCCGGACGTACGAGAACGGGATCTCGCCGGACGTGTACCAGAGCCACAGCCGCTCGCCGAACACCTCGAGTAACAAGCAGAGCACGAGGGAAACCACGACCTGGAACGCGTAGACCGAGGCCAGGTAGCTGCGCAGCTTGGCCGGATCGCCCTTGAGATCGAAGTAGTGCCGGGTCGCGGAGCCGTGCAGCCCCATCACGAAGATCGCGCCGAGCACGGATCCGTACGCCGCCAGGGTCCCGGTGATCGCGAAGTCGTCCGGGTCCATGAACCGCGCGTAGACGATGATCATGATGAACGCGACGGCCTTGGACGCGAACTGGCCGGCGATGTACGCGGCCGAGTTGAACAGGAGGCTGCGCCGGCGCTGCGTCATCGCGGCAGCAGCGGATGCGCGATCGAGGCCGGCGCGACCGGCGTGGCCGAGCGGATGTCGTAGGCCAGCTGGATCGAAGGGCGTACGTCCTCGATGCTGAAGCCACCGCCGGCGAGGATGTCGCGATAGACCGCGGTGTGG
>JBDTEH010000026.1:0-14704 GCA_039922635.1 Kofleriaceae bacterium
GTGACGGCGGGGATGAACGCGACCACACTCGCGACGACGACCACCACCAGCCCGGCGAGCGCTAACTGTCTGGAGCGTCCCAAAGGGAGGACATCCTAGCAGGGACGCGCCGGCGTCGCGCTCGCGCTCAGTAGATGCCGGAAGGGGGGTTGAGCGTGTTCACCGCCGGGTTGCCGGCGTTGGTCGTCGAGCCCTGCATCGTGAACGTCGCGAGCTTCGTATCGCAGTCCGCGTCGCCAACGGCGTACGCGCTGAAGTACTGGCCGGCCGAATCCGGCGTGTAGCCGTAGCTATAGATCGACGGCTCGTCGACCGAGAACTCGAGGTGCGCGAAGCCACCGCCGGCGGTGGTGAACGCGTCCGGGGTCGGCGTGCATTTGTTGTTGACCTGGGCGGTGCCGCCGCTATCGCCGCAGCAGGTGCCAGTGGCGTGCGGGATGTACGCGCTCGAGGGCTCGACCGGGTACGTGCCGATCTCGCCCTTGACGCGCTTGGCGGCCTTGCCGATCTTGTTGAGGTTCAACGTCGCCTCGGTGGTCTTGCCGCGCTTCATGTACTCCAGGAAGGCGGGGATGGCGACGGCCGCCAGGATGCCGATGATCGCGACGACGATCATGAGCTCGATCAGGGTGAAGCCGCGAATCTCTCGGTGCTTGGTCTGCTTGTTCTTCTTCATCAGTAGCTGTCCTCTCGTTGGTCGTTTCAGTAGATACGTGGTGCAGGCGGAATGATCGTGACCCCGGCGTTACCGGTCGAAGTCGTGATCCCGATCATGGTGAAGGTGGCTTGAACGAGGTCGCAGTCGATGTCACCCACGGCGTAGGCGGTGAACCCGGTGCCACCCGCGGGGACGTACGCATAATTGTACAGGCTCGGCTCGTCGACCGAAAATTCGAGGTGGGCCCACCCGGCGTCGCTCGTGAACGCATCGGGGTTCGGGGTGCACTTGTTGTTCACGCTCGTGCTGCCGCCCGAGTCGCCACAACACGAGCCCGACGCGTGCGGAAGCATGTTGCCGGCCTCCAGCGCGTAGGTCCCGATCTCTCCCTTGATCCGTTTCGACGCTTTTCCGATCTTGTTGAGGTTCAAATTCGCTTCGGTGGTCTTGCTTCGCTTCATGTATTCGAGGAACGACGGGATCGCGACGGCGGACAGGATCCCGATGATCGCGACCACGATCATCAGCTCGATCAAGGTGAACCCCTTGCGGGTCGAGGGGGACATCCGGCTACGCCCGACGTTGCAGCGGTCGTGCCACGAGCTAAGTGACGAGAGTCGGCTAGGACGGGCGGGCGCGTCGTGCCATTCTTCGGCGGTCGGGTGACAATTCACGGCACGCGTAGCTTCCGTCGGTTCGCGTTCGAGCGTGGGGTAGCGCTGGGGTTGCTGGTGTTCGCGGTGTACGTCTGGCTCGCGCCGGCCCACATCGTCGATGGTGACAACGCCGAGCTCGCGACGCTGGGCTCGCTGGGCGGCGTCCCACACCCCACCGGCTATCCGCTCTACATGATCTGGCTGCGCGCGATGCAGTGGTTGCCGGGCGCCAACCCGGCTCACACCGCCGCGCTCGCGACCGCGATCCTCGGTGCCGGCTCGATCGTCGTGTTGCACGCCGCGTGTCGCGCGTGGGGGGCGCGCCCGGCGGCCGCGACGCTCGCGTGTGCGATCTTCGCGGCGGCGCCGGTCGTCGTCGAGATGAACACCGAGGCCGAGGTGTTCGCGCTCAACAACCTGGCCGCCGCGACGATCTTGTGGCTGGCGGCCCGCGGTGGCCCGTTGCGCGGGATCTGGCGCGCCGCCGCGCTCGGCCTGGTCGCCGGCCTCGGGATCAGCGATCACGTGACCTGCGCGCTGCTCGCACCGGTCGGGATCTATGGCGTCGTGTGCGGGGTCCGCGAGTCCCGCGCGGTGCCGGCGATCGCGCTCGCGCTGGCCGGCTTCGTGGTCGGCCTGTTGCCCTACACGTACCTGCTCGTCACCGCCGAGAACGCGCGATCGTGGGGCCGCCACATCGATAGCTTCCACGCGCTGATGTTCCACTTCCTGCGCAACGACTACGGCGGCCCGGGGGCGTTCGCGCCGAACCGCACGCCGGTGCCGATGCTCGACAACCTCGCCGAATTCGCCCGCATCCTCGGCCGCTGGTGGTGGTGGCTGCCGGCGATCACCGGCCTCGTCATGCTCGGGATCCGGGTCGTGCGCCGGCGCGAGGGCGACTCGCGGATCGCGTGGGCGACGCTCGCGCTGAGCTGGCTGCTGTGCGGCCCGTTGCTCGTGATCAAGTTCAACGTCGCGCTCGAGGGCGTCGGGTTGTTCGTGGTCCACCGCTTTCACCTGCTCCCCGCGTTGCTGCTCGCGGTGCCGATCGCCGTCGCGGCGAGCGACGCCGGCGGCTGGCTCGCGCCGCGCGTGCCGCGGCTGGTCCCGTTCGCCGGCGCGCTCGGCTTCGTGGTGTTCGTCGCCGCGCTCGTGACCTCGCTACCGTACGTCCAGGCGGTGCACTCGCCGGCGGTCGAGCAGAACGCGCGCAACATGCTCGCGTCGCTGCCGCCGCACGCGGTCGTGATCGTGGCCGAGGACGATCTCGATCTGGCGTCGTCGTACCTCCAGCTCGTCGAGGGCGTGCGCACCGACGTCGAGGTCATCATGTGGTACGCGATCTCGCGGCCGGCGACGCGCGAGCGGGTCGAGCACGACCTCGGGATCACGATCCCGAAGAGCGGACAGGACATCTTCGTCGCGTACTTCGCGGCGGCGGTGCTCGCGACCGGCCGGCCGCTGTTCGTCGATGGCTACCAGAGGCACGTGCTCGAGGCCTATCCGACCTATCCGTTCGGGATCCTGTTTCGCGTGTTGCCCAAGGGCAGCCCGCGCCCGCCGATCCGCGAGGTGTTCGCGCTCAACCGCGACCTCTACGCGAAGTTCGTGTTCGGCTATCCGCTGCCGCCGCCCGATGCGGCGTGGCCCGCGCGGGTCCACGATCGGCTCGCGCATCCCTGGCAGATCATCTACGACGCGCTGGTCGCGGCCGGCGATCGCGACGATGCGGCGTTCGCGCTCGCGCTCGGCCGTTCGCTGGTCCCCCGCTGAGGCCCACCGAGGCCCACCGAGGCCCACCGAGGCCCGCTGAGGCCCGGTGTGGACCGTCATGGATAGCGGATGTGGGCTCGCCACCAGCCGCGGATCCGCGCATCGACGTCGGGATCCGGCGTCAGGTACAGCATCGGCATCTCGCCGCGGTCGCCGACCGGCGCGGCCACGATCTCGTAGCTGCCGTCCGGTAGGTGGGTCCAGCCGACCACGGTATCGAGCCAGGTGCGGAGCTCGGGCTGAAAGCGCGGCGCCGTCATGCCGCCGCGCGGGACCACGATCGGCGAACCGATCACGAACGTCACGCCGCGCGACTTCAAGTACGCGAACGTCGCGAACCGTTGGTGCCCGGGCCGGACGTAGCCCGGCGGTGGGCGCGCGCCCTCGTGTGCGACCCACGCGTCGTTGAGGCCGAGCTGATCGATGGTCGGCAGCTCCGAGTTGAACGGGATCGCGCCGGCGCCGTTGCACGCGATCGAGGCGCGGGTCCCGGCGAGCGCGTGCAGCGAGCGGCCGAGCTGGGCCCAGTCGCCGTGCGGGACCGCGCCGTAGTACGTCGCGAGCGCGTCGATCGGGTCGATCGTGGAGTCGTGGTCGCCCTCGTACGTCGCGGCGTGGCGCAGCGAGAACGCGGCGAGGAACGCGAGCGCGAGCGCGACCTGGAGCCCGGGCTTGATCCGGCTCGGCGTCGTGATCAGCTCGCCGAGCGCGAGCGCGAGCGGCGGCAGCAGCGGCACGAAGAACCGGAACTCCATGAAGTCGCCGCCGATCGCGATCACGTACGCGAGCTGCGCGGCGACCAGCGCGAGTGGCAGCTTCGCGGCGCGGCGCTGCACGATCGCGACGACCACGAGGCCGGCGAGGAACGGCCACAGCACGTACGTGCGCGCGAACGCCCACGCGTAGACCGCGCCGTGGCCGGCTCCGGCGAACAGGCTGTCCGCGCCGGCCTTCGCGTAGAACGTGTTCGGCAGGACGTCGCCGTAGGTCGCGAGCTTCCACAGGAACCAGCCGCCGACCAGCACGAACGCCGGCATGATCGCCGCGATCCAGGTCCGCACACCGGCGTTCGTGGTCGCGAGGCGATGCGCGGTGACCACCGCGAGCACGGCGAGCATCGGCGCGCTGTCGAGCCGGGTCCACAGCGCGATCGCGGCGATCGCCGAGAGCACGGCCGCGGCCTCCGCGGTGGGCTTCGCGCGGCGCATGCGCTCGACCTCGAACAGCGCCGAGGCGACGAGCGCGGTCTGCAGCATGGTCTCGAGCCCGCTGGTGCCGAACGCGAGGAACGTGAAGTTGGTCGCGAGCACGCCGGCGGCGGCGAGCCCGGCCAGCGGTCCTCGTGGGGGCGCGCCACGCAGCGCGCCGATCCGGTACGTCGTGACGATCGTGATCGCGAGCGCGGCGAGGCTCGCGCCCCACGCCCAGGCCAGCGGCGGGAGGCCGAGCTTCTGGCCGAGCGCGGACCACAGCACCCACGCGAAGTTGGTGTAGCCCTCGACCTCGGTGCCGAACCAGGTCAGGCCGTGACCGTGGACCAGCGCGCGGGCGTAGACGAACGAGATGAACGCGTCGTCGCAGCCCCAGCGCAGCAGCCACGCGACGATCGTCGCGGCCGCCGCGATCGCGCAGGCGATCAGGAGGCCGCGCCGCGCGGTCACGTGCGCTTCTGGCAGATCGCGACCAGGAAGCCGCCGTGATCGCGCGCGATCGGGAGGTCCGCGAGCCGGTGCTCGGCCCAGCGCACCGCGGCGCCGACCACCGGGACCCGCAACACCGCGGCGAGGGGTGTGATCACCCGAATCCCGCGGGTCGCGACCCAGTCGAGCCCGGCGGGGAGGTAGCCGCGGATCGCGGCCGCGTCGTCGTAGCGGGTATAGACGTGCTCGTCATGGGTGGTGTCGGAGACCGCGGTCGGCGGCTTGACCGCCTTGACCAGCCGGCGCAGCGAGCGCGCGTTGTAGAACTCCGCGATCACGTAGCCGCCGGGCCGGACGACCCGCCCCATCTCGGCGAGCGCCCCGGCGATATCGGGGATGTGGGCGAGGACCTTGAACGAGTAGGCGACATCGACGGACGCGTCGGGCAGTGGCAGCGCCGTCGCCGAGGCCTGCGAGACCGCGAGGCCTCGGCCGGCGGCCCGCGCGAGCATGCCGGCCGACAGGTCGATGCCGTGGCTCGCCGAGGCGAACCGGGCCACCCGGTCGAGGATCAGGCCGGTGCCGCAGCCGACCTCGACCACCTGCTTGCCGGTCGCGTAGCGCTCGACGAGCTCGACCTCGAGATCGTCGAGCATGCGGTGGTAGGGCAGGTGGCGCTCGCGCTCGTACCAGCCGGCGAAGTCATCGTAGTAGGAGCGGTTGTCGAGGCGGGACATCGAAGCGCGGCGACCATACCGCATCCCCTGGCGTACCCCACTCGCCGAACAGAATTCGCTAAGACGAAGGTTGATGCAGCGGCGATCGGATCGGTACGTGGTGGACCTGACGGCGGAGCTGTTTGCCGGCGAGATCGAGCGTCGCGTCGCGCTCACGGATCTCTCGAAGACCGGCGCGTTCCTGCGGACCTCGCCGCCGCTGGCGATCGGCGAGCCGATCCAGGTCGCGATCTTCTTCGAGGGCCGCCAGCTGGTCGCCCCGGCGGCCGTGGTCCACGGGCTGGGCGAGCGCGACGCGCGGGCGCTCGGTCGCGCACCGGGGATCGGCGTCGCGTTCGATCGCCCGAGCTGCCACCAGGACCTGTTGTTCGTGCGCGCGGTGGAGCGGCTGGTCGCGAACCGTCCGCTCGTGCAGCCGCGCGAGCGCGTGATCCTGCGGGGCGAGCTCGGCGAGGTCACGCTGCCCGCGATCCTCGTCATGCTGGAGCAGGAGCGCAAGTCGGGGCGGCTGGTGCTGCGCGGCGGCGGCGAGGTGGCGTGGCTCGAGCTCGCGTGCGGCGAGATCGTCGGCGCCGGCTCCACGCAGGCCGCCGCGGGCGATCTGCGCGGCACGGTGATGTCCGTGCTGGGCTGGCCGAGCGGCGACTTCGAGCTCGTCGCGGCCGAGCCGCGCACGGTCGCGTCCGGCTTGTCGATCACCTACGCGCTGCTCGAGCACGCGCGGATCTGCGACGAGCGCCGCGCGCGCAAGTACGTCGCCTAGGGCGAGGGCCGCGCGCGGCCGTCACGTGGCTAGCTCGAAGCGACTTCGCGCTAGAGCTTCGCGAGCAGATCTTTTTTCTTCGCCTCGAACTCGGCGTCGGTCAGCACGCCGGCGGCCTTGAGCTCGCCGAGTTGCTTCAACGTCGACATGATCTGGTCCCTCGACTCGACCGGAGCCGCCGCCGCCGCGGGGGCCTGACCCGGTGCTGGCGCGCGGCTCTGGCCCATCGTGTTCGCCATCTGGCCGGCCATCGCGAAGCCCATGCCGATGCCGGCGCCATCGAGCGCGCCGCCACCGCCACCGCTCTTCATGCCTTCGGCCGCGCCCATCATCATCTCGGCCTGCGCGAGCTGCTGGTACGCCGCCATGCCGCCGGGCGCGTTGCCCATGCCGCTGACGTACGCGATCCGATCGACGAGCTTGTCGAGGCGCTCCTTGTCGTTCTGATCCATCGTGACGGAGAAGTCACCGAACCGGATGATCTCGACGCCGTACGGCTCGATGTTCTTGCGCACGTTCTGCAACGTGGTCGCTTCGATCTCCTCGGTGTAGGCGCCCGAGGTGACCTTCATGAGCGGCCAGTTCTGCTTGACGATCAGCTCGGCGACGCCGTCCTTCATGGTCTTCTGGACCTGGCTCTTGAACCAGCCCAGGAACGAGTCGTTGTCGGTCGCGCGCTGGCCGACGAGGCCGATCACGAACTTCGCCGGATCGACGACCTTCGCGGAGAACTCGCCGTAGACCATGAGCCGGACCCGGAGCTGGGTCTGCGGATCCTGGATATCGCCGATCGAGGTGCCGAACTTGAGCGACGGCATCTCGCGCGTGTTGACGAAGAACACCTCGCAGATGAACACGTTGCCGCCGGTGAACTTGTCGATCAGCTGGCCGAGGAACGGGATGTTCGACGCGTCGAGCGTGTGACGGCCGGCGGAGAAGCTGCCGACGTACTTGCCGTCCTTGAAGAACAGCGCGACCTCGTCGGAGTCGACGGTGAGCTGTGCCTTCATCGGGATCGTCTGGTCGGGATGCTTGTAGACCCAATGGTCCTTGGCAGCATCCGGTCGAGCGATCGCGAGCTCGGCCACACCACCCTTGATGAAGCTCATAATTCCCATGCGAGGCCTCCTGTAAGCCTGACCGAAAGAGTAACCACGATCGCTCCAAAGCGAAGTCCACCCAAGGCCTTTTTTCGGGAATCCGCGCGGCTCCGGGACCGGTTACGCCTATAACCACGGGGGTGGTCACTCCGCGCCGGCCGCGCCAGCTGCTCGTCGGGCTCGTCGCGATCAACCTCGCGTTGATCGCCGCCGGCTGGCTGTTCGTGCCGCCCGTCACGCACGAGGCCGGCGCCGGCGTACGCGTCGGCCTGGTGTTCGATATCGGCGGCAAGAACGACAAGTCGTTCAACACCGCGGCGTATCGCGGCCTGTTGCGGGCGCGCGACGAGCTCGGTGTGGACGTGGAGTTCATCGAGCCGAGCGAGGGTAGCGACCGGGAGACCGCGTTGCGCTCGTTCGCGGCGCGCCACCTCGATCTCGTGATCGGCGTCGGCTTCATCTTCGGTCCCGACCTCGAGCGACTCGCCCGCCAGTTCCCCGACGTCAAGTTCGCGGGGATCGATTACTCGCCGGGGCCCGATTCGCCGAAGCTGCCGAACCTCGCCAGCCTGCGGTTTCGCGAGCAGGAGGGTGCATTCCTGGTCGGCGCGATCGCCGGGCTGACGACGCGCACCCACACCGTCGGCTTCGTCGGCGGGATGAAGATCCCGTTGATCCGCAAGTTCGAGGCCGGTTACATCGCCGGGGTCCGGCACGTGTGCCCGGCGTGCCGCGTGCTGTCGGCGTACGCGGGCACCGACCCGACCGCGTTCGCCGATGCCCCGCTGGGCCAGGAGCTCGGCGCGGCGCAGTACGCGGGAGGCGCCGATATCATCTTCACCGCGGCGGGTAAGACCGGCGACGGCGTGTTCGCGGCGGCGCGCCAGCGCGGCCTGCGCGCGATCGGCGTCGATAGCGATCAGTTCGACATGGCGCCGTGCTGCATCGAGACCAGCATGATCAAGCGCGTCGACGTCGCGGTCGTCGATATCGTGAAGGACGTGATCGCGAAGCGGTTCACCGGTGGCATCCACGAGCTCGGCTTGAAGGAGGACGGCGTCGGCTTCGTCAGCGACGAGCGCAACCGAAATCTATTGCCGCTCGACGTCGTGCAGCGGGTCAAGAAGCTCGGCGACCAGATCATCGCCGGGACGATCGTGGTGCCCTCGACATGATCGCGGCGGAGCTCGACAAGAGCTATCCGGGGTGCCGCGTGCTCGCCGGTGCGACGCTCGCGGTCGCGCCGAACACCGTGCACGCGCTGGTCGGCGAGAACGGCGCGGGCAAGAGCACGCTCGTCAAGATCCTCGCCGGCATCGTGCCCGCCGATGGCGGGACCTTGACGATCGCGGGAGCCGCGGTCGAGCTGGCGGCGTGGGATCGCCGCGCCGCGCGGCGCGCGCAGATCGCGATCGTGCAGCAACACGGCGCGTTCGCGGGCTCGCTCACCGTCGTCGAGAATGCAGTGCTCGGCGCCGAGCCGATCCGGCGCGGGCTGCTCGATCTGAAGCCGACCGCGGCGGCGCTCGCGGCGCTCGGCGAGCGGCTCGGGCTCGCGATCGATCCGTGGGCGCGCGTCGACCGGCTCTCGCTCGGTGCCGCGCAACGGGCCGAGATCGTGACCGCGCTGCACGCGGGCGCGCGGCTGTTGATCCTCGACGAGCCGACCGCGGTGCTCGCACCGATCGAGGTCGAGGGCCTGCTGCGGATGATGCGCGAGCTCGCGCGGGCCGGCACCGCGATCGTGTTCGTCACCCACAAGCTCGACGAGGTCCGCGCGATCGCCGACGCGGTGACCGTGCTGCGCGCCGGCCGCACGGTCGCGGTGTTCGGGCATGCCGGGAGCGCCGGCACCGAGCGCCGCGTGGCCGCTGACGTGACCGCTGACGTGACCGCTGACGTGACCGCTGACAGGACCGCTGACGTGATCGACGCGCACGCGATCGCGCGCGCGATGGTCGGTGGTGAGTTGCCGGCGCAGACCTCGATCCCTGCGCCGGCCGGCGCCGCGAAGATCGTGCTCGCGTTGCGCGGCGTCTCGGTCGCGGGCGACCTCGCGGCGGCGCCGGCCCCCGGGCTCGCGACCCACGCCGCGGCGGGGCGTGCGGGCGCCGCGGTCGCGATCGCGATGCGCGAGGGGACCATGACGCGGCCGGATCCGCACGCGCACGCGCTCGACGCGATCGAGCTGACCGTGCGGGCCGGCGAGCTCGTCGGGGTCGCCGGCGTGGACGGCAACGGCCAGCGCGAGCTCGCGCTGGCGATCGCGGGGCTGGCGCCGTACGCCGGCACGATCGAGCTCGCGGGCCGTGATCTCGCCGGGCGCACGCCGCGCCAGCGCCTCGCCGCCGGGCTCGCGCACGTGCCCGAGGATCGTCAGCGCGGCGGCCTCGTGCTCGACGCCTCGGTCGCCGATAACCTCACGCTCGGCCGCACCGACATCACGGGGCGGTTCCGCATCGATCGGGCGGCGGTCGCGCGGTTCGCCGACGCGCGGATCGCGGAGCTCGATATCCGGCCGGCGGCGCGCGGCGCGATCGCGCGCTCGTTGTCGGGCGGTAACCAGCAGAAGGTCGTGATCGGGCGCGAGCTATCGCGCCCGCACCTCGCCGCGGTGATCGCCGCGCAGCCGACCCGCGGCGTCGATCTCGGCGCGGTCGCGCGCATCCACGATCAGCTGCGCGCCGCGGCCCGCGGCGGGGCGGGCGTGCTCGTGATCTCGGCCGACCTCGACGAGCTGCTCGGGCTGTGCCACCGCGTCGTCGTGATGCTGCGCGGCCGGATCGTCGGCGAGCGCGCGGGCACCGAGCTGCGCTCGGGCGATGCGCGCGCGGCGCTCGGCGAGCTGATGACCGGCAGCGCGCGAGGCGCGGCGTGATCGCGTCGTCGCGGGACCCCGATCGCGAGGGGCTCGCCGTCGCGATCGCGTTGCTCGTGTCGCTCGCGATCGGGAGCGCGCTGATGCTCGCCGCCGGCAAGTCGCCCGGGCACGTGTGGTGGTTGATGGTGCAGCGCACGCTGTTCACCGACGCGTACTCGCTCGGCCAGGTGATCTACAAGGCGACCGCGCTCGTGCTCACCGGGCTCTCGGTCTCGGTCGCGCTCGATGCAGGGCTGTTCAACATCGGCGGCGAGGGCCAGGTGCTCGCCGGCGTCGTCGCGTGCGCGATCACCGGGGCCGCGCTGCCGGCGAGCACGCCGGCGGCCCTCGCGATCCCGTTGTGCATCGTGGTCGCGGCCGCGGCCGGTGCGCTGGTCGGCGGCGTGATCGGGGTGATGCGGGTGTGGCGGGGTGCGCACGAGGTGATCACGTCGATCATGCTGAACTCGATCGTCGCGGGCATCGCGCTGTGGCTCGGCAACGAGCTGCTGTTCCAGAACGGCACCACGACCGGCCCGGCGATCGTCCCCGGTGCGGAGCTGCCGCAGCTCGGGTTCGGCGGCAGCTCCGCGAACCTCTCCGTCGTGCTCGCGCTCGCCGCCGTGGTCGCGCTGTGGTGGTTGCGCGCACGCACGACCTGGGGCCAGGCGCTGCTCGCGGTCGGCCGCGACCCTGCCGCCGCGCGCGCGACCGGGATCTCGGTCGGGCGGGTCCAGATCTACGCGATGCTCGCCGCCGGCGCGCTGGCCGGGCTCGCGGCGACCAACTTCGTGATGGGCCACGAGCACGCGTTCGAGGAGGGGCTCGGCCGCGGCATCGGCTTTCTCGGGATCTCCGCGGCGTTGCTCGGCCGGATGAACCCGTTCGGGATCGTCGCGGCGTCGCTGTTGCTCGGCTTTCTGGCCTCGGGCGGGCTCGCGGTCGGCCAGGAGGTGCCCAAGGAGCTGACCGAGATGCTCCAGGGCGTGGTCGTGCTCGCGATCGCGAGCGCCGGGCCGATCGCGCGGCGCTACGCGCGCCAGGCCGCCGCGGCGCGGCCGTCCCAGGTCAACCACGAGGGGGCCTCGTGATCGCCGCGCTGTTCACGACCGCGTTCCTCGCGCAGATCGTGCGGATCGCGGTGCCGTACGTGTTCGCCGCGCTGGGTGGCTCGCTGACCGAGCGCTCCGGCGTGATCGACCTCGCGCTCGAGGCGAAGCTGTTGTTCGGCGCGTTCACCGCGGCCGCGCTCGCGCACGCGACCGGTTCGGCGGTGGTCGGCGTGGCCGGCGGGATGGCGGCGGGGGCGCTCACCGCGATGGTGCAGCTCGGCTGCGCGCTGTGGCTCGAGGCCGATCAGGTGATCGTCGGCGTCGCGCTCAACCTGCTGGCGCTCGGCGGCACGCGCTTCCTGTTGCAGCTGATCTATCACGAGGGCGCGAACTCGCCTCCCACGCCGGCGTTCGGCGATCGCGTGGTCTCGAACCCGCTCGTGATCGGCGCCGTGCTCGCCGCCGTCCTCGTGCCGCTCGCGGTCAAGCACACGCGGTGGGGGCTGCGCCTGCGCGCGGCCGGCGATCGTCCCGACGCGCTGGTCGCGGTCGGGGTGTCGCCGCGGCGCACGCGCATGCTCGCCGCGCTCGTCGGCGGTGCGCTCGCCGGTGCCGGTGGCGCGCAGCTCTCGCTCGCGGTGGGTGGCTTCTCCGCCGACATGTCGAGTGGCCGCGGCTATATCGCCCTCGCGATGATCATCCTCGCGGGTTGGCGTCCCGCGCTCGCCGCGCTCGCGTGCGTCGCGGTCGCGTTCGCGGAAGGGCTCAACATCCTGATCCAGATCACCCACGCGACCGTCTTGGGCCATCGCATCCCCTCGGAGCTCGCGCCGCTGTTACCGTACGTGCTGACCGTCGTCGTGCTCGCCCTCTACAACGATCGGTCGCGGCGGCCTCCGGCGTCGCTCGGCAAGCTGTGATCGACCCGTGTCGAAGGCGGTGTTTGGCGATCTTCAGGGGCTGGCGAGCACCAGGACCGCGGCCGCGGGTACGCGCTGGTCCGCGGCGAGTCCGGAACCGATCGCGAGCACGTCGCGGTGCGCGATAGCGATCCGCGCGTCGGCGACCGCTCGGTGTTCGAGCTCCACTACACCGAGTGGCTCGGCCAGCCGCTCGACGTCGCGACGATGCGGATCAGCCCGATCGTCGGCCTCGCGCGCCTGGTGACCGCGAGCGGAGACTCGGCCCATCCAGTGGGGGCACGACCTACTGCGTGGTCGGATGTACGTCCGAGCAGGCGAGCTGCCCCGCGGGGTCCTCCTGCTTCGCCGCGGCGGGACAGACCGGTGCGTGCTGGGCGGCGGCTGCGACACGAGCGGCAACGCGAGCGCCATGTCGACCTGGCGACGCGCTTGACGAGCGGGGCATCCGGTCGATGCGAAGAACATGGACCCGGTTGCAGGTCGATGCCTTGCCGCCGCACGGATCATCCGCCAGCCGGAGCTGGTGCGCAGCGGCGGCACGCTGCTCGCCAGTGATCCGGTGATCCGGTGATCACGGGCACCAAGACGTCGGCGAGATCGTGGTCGGTCTGCGGACCACGAACGTCGAGGCCATGGCGGCGACGTTGACCACGCATGCCGCGCTGTTCTCGCTCGCGGGGATCGCGGCCGCGGTGTTCGTGGTGCTCGTGCTCGCCGGGCAGATCGCGCGACGCAACCGCGAGATGACCGCCTTGCTCGATCACATGGAGCAGGCGTTCCTCAGCCTCGAGCCCGACGGGACGCTCAAGAGCGAGCGCTCCGCGATGGCCACGCGCTTGATCGGCACGTTCGTACCGGGCCAGAAGCTGTGGGAGGCGATCGCGCCGATCGATAGCTATGCCGCGAGCTGGCTCCAGCTCGGCTGGGACAGCGTGCGCGAGGGCGTGCTGCCGGTCGAGCTCTCGTTCGAACAGCTGCCGAAGAAGCTCGTCGTCGTCGATCGGGTGTACAGGATCGAGTACAAGCCCTCGCTCGATGGCGACGTGGTCAACCACACGTTCGTCGTGATCACGGACGCCACCGCGGACGTGGCGCGGGCCCGCGCCGAGGCCGGCGAGCGCGACCTGCTGCGCACGATCGAGACGCTGACCAAGGATCGTGCCGGGTTCGCGGAGTTCATCCGCGAGACCGATCGGCTCGCCCGCCGGATCACTGCGGTCGCGGATCAGCCGGTGAGCGACGAGCTCAAGCGCGATCTGCACACGCTCAAGGGCAATTGCAGCGTCTACGGGCTCAGCGCGATCGCGGAGCGCTGCCACCAGCTCGAGCTCCGGCTCGACGATCTGCCCGCGCTCGATCGGGCGAGCGCGCTGGAGATCACGTCGGCGTGGACCGAGCTCAAGCACAAGCTCGAGAGCGTGTTCGGGCCCGAGCTGACGAGGACCCGGTTCGACGTGCGAAGCGAGGATATCGCCGAGCTTCACGACGCGCTCGCACACGGTGCGACGCTCGGCGTGGTCCACCGGATCGTCAACAGCTGGTCGATCGAGCGCGTCAAGCCGCGGCTCGAGCGCTTCGCCGACCAGGCGCGTGATCTGGCGCGGCGGCTCGGCAAGGGCGAGCTCGAGGTGGTGATCGCGGATCACGGGCTCCGGCTCGACCACACCAAGGCGAGCCAGTTCTGGTCGGCGTTCACCCACGTCGTACGCAACGCCGTGGACCACGGCATCGAACCCGAGAGCGAGCGGATCGCGTGCGGCAAGCCCGCGCACGGTCGCCTCGAGCTCGAGGCCCGGCGTGACGGCATCGCGATCGTCGTGGAGCTGCGCGACGACGGCCGCGGGATCGACTGGGCAGCGGTCGAGCGCAAGGCCCGCGAGGCTGGACTCCCGGCCGAGACGCGCGACGATCTGGTCGCCGCGATCCTGAGCGACGGTCTATCGACGCGTGAGGCGGTCACCGAGATCTCGGGCCGCGGCGTGGGGCTCGCGGCGCTGCGCGCGGCGTGTGGAGCGGCGGGGGGCACGATCGAGGTGTCGAGCGAGGTCGGCCAGGGCGCGTGCTTCCGGTTCCGGTTCCCGCAGTGGGCCGAGGAAGGCCCGGCGGCCCACAGCTCGGCCGTGCGGATCGCCGAGGCCTAGCAGGTGATGGTGCGGTCGCGCATGTGGATCGCGAATGGGCGCTTGCTGAAGTGCACTTGATGGTCATCGCACCGGCAGAGGATCACGACCGGAAATCGCTGTCGGTCCGGACCGCCAACCGATCGGGGAGCTGTCCTCGACGTCAGCGCGGCGCTCGATCGCCGACGTGGTCACGATCGGAGGCGCCGCGCGCCTCTTGGTTCAGCTGTTCGATGGTCAGAGAGCCACCGGTCCGTCCCCGCCGGGACTGCCGAGACTGGGACTGCCGGGACTGCCGGGCCTGCCGGGACTGGACTGGACTGATCGATGTTCAGTCCCCGCCGGGACTGAGCGGCAGGTCAAACACGAGCCGGTCCGGCGCGGTTCCGCGGATGGCGAGCACACCGTCGTGCAGCAAT
>JBDTEH010000027.1:0-4593 GCA_039922635.1 Kofleriaceae bacterium
ATCCGGACGCCGATGGTGTGGTGGCGTGCTCGCGCCCCGCGTTCAACCCGTTCTACGTCGGGGTCGTCGCGCCGGATCGCTACATCGCGCCGGCGTTCCCGGGCGTCGCACACACGCGCCGCCAGGACGTCCCCGAGTTCCTGCGCATCAACGGGGCGCTGTTCGTGTGGCGCACCGAGTTCCTGCGCCGCACGCCCGATGCATGGCTACCCGCGGGCAAGCACCTCCCGCTCGAGATCCCGGAGCTGCGCGCGTTCTCGATCGACGACGCCGCCGAATTCGCGCTCGCCGAGCTCGTGCTCGCCGCCGGGCTCGTGCGCCTACCCTGGCTGCCGGTAGCCAAGTAACCAGCTCGGCGTGCCGCCGCGGCGCGCCACCAGCTGTTCGAACGCCGCCGGATCCGCGATGACTCGGGCGACCCGGAACGCGAGCACCGTGCCTCCGACCGAGCGCTTGAAGCGCAGCAGCGAGTCATCGGGCGCGTTGGTGGTGCCACCGCCGAGGTGCACGCCCGCGAGCCCTCGCGCCACCGCACGCTCGAGCCCGGCCTGGACCACGAGGTTCGCGGCATAGTTCGGCGCATCGCTACGGCGAGCGGCCAGGTGGTAGTGCCCCCACCGCGGCGCCCACAGCATCACCGCGGCGGCGACAAGGCCGCGGTCGTCGTGCAGCGACGCGAGCTCTGCCGGCGCGAAGCGCTGGAGGCGTGCGAAGTAGGCGTCGGAGAACCGCAGCGCTTCGGGCGCGCCGAGGCGATCCATCGCGGAGCGATACATCGCCACGAACTCGCCCCACGCGCCCGGGGTCCAGGCGACGCCCGCGGCCTCGCGCCGGGCCCGCTGGACCATGTTGCGATGGCGGCCATCCGCCGCGCGCCAGGCCGCGTCCAGCCCGCCTCCGAGATCGACGAAGATCGTGTCGCGCTCGTGACGGATCTCGGCGTCGGCCGGGAGCAGGCGCTCGTTCGCCACGAGCGGATGGAGCCGGAACAGCGCCGCCACGATCCGATCGGCGCGGGCGGCCTCGCGCCATGCAGCCCATGCGGCCTCGCTGCCAGCTTCGCCGAACGGGCCACCGTAGCCGTTGCAGGTCTGGACGTCGGCGTGATCGCTGTTCGGGATCGTGGTGCGCAGCCCGGGTACGCTCAACCCGCCGGCCCCGAAGCAACACGGCGCGACTCCCTCGGCCGCATGGAGCGCGTGATACCCGGGCGTGAAGTACACGTCGGTGGCGGGCTCGAGCGCCGCGTCCCAGGCGGCCGCGTCGAGCCAGGTCACGGCGTCACGAAGGCCTTCGCGAGTAACGTCGCGCGTGGTGGCAGCGCGGCGAGTACGCGCACGATGCGTGCCGCGGCGGTGCCATCGCCGTACGGGTTCGGCGCGCCGGCGATCGAGGCGCGAAACTCCGGCTCGAGCGCCCGGCGGATCGCGGCCAGGATCTGATCCCGACCGCCGGGGACGTCGATCACGTTCGCGCCGCGCTCGCGGCCGGCCTGGCGATCACCGATGTTGACCACCGGGAGGCCCGCGGTCGCCGCTTCGATCAGGCCGCTCGACGAGTTACCCACCATCGCGCCGACCGCCGCGAGCAACCCGCGGTAACGCCGGCTGCCGAGGCTCGGCACGAACGCCGTCCGGGGCCGCCGCTGCGCGAGCTGTTCGAGCGCCACGCGGATCACCTCGGCGCCGGGGTCAGGGGCGGGTGCCGTGATCACCACCGAGCCGGTGTAGGCCTCGAGCGCGGCGACCAGGGCGCCGACCTCGGCCTCGACACCGTCGAGCGCGAGCGTCGTCGGGTGCAGCGTGACGAGCAGCGTGTGCGGATCGGGGACGAACCCGAGCACGCCGGCGAGCTCGACGAGGTCCGCGCGATCGCCGCGCGTGAAGTGATCGAGCGCCGGGTCGCCCACGTGGTGAACGCGCCACGCCGACTCGCCCATTTGCAGGACCCGCGCCGCGGACCGTGCCGTGCTCGGGAAGTGGACGTGGGCGAGCTTGGTGATCGCGTGGCGAACCTGGTCGTCGAGCGCGCCCTCGGTGAGGTCGCCGCCGCACAGGTGCACGATCGGCACGGCGTGGCTCATCGCGGCCACCGCGATCGGTAGCAGCTCGATCCGGTCGCCGTACAACACGATCGCATCGAGCGTCGCGGCCTCGAACGCGGCCGCGAAGCCCGCGAGCGCGTCGGCGAGTGCGCGCGGCGTCGGCCGGCCGTCGTCGCCCAGGAACGGGACCCGCGCGGCGATCGGCCAGCCATCGCGCTCGATCTCGTCGACGGTGTGGCCGTGGTGTGGAGACAGGTGCGCTCCGCCCACGAACAGCGACAGCGCGATCGCGTCGTGATGCGCGAGCTCGTGGATCAACCAGTACGCCGGGCCGTAGTCCGAGCGACAGGTCGTCACGTGGCCCACTCGAAGGTGCGTTGTCATGGACCGGGTGTGGTTGTATCGTCCGGCCGTCGAGATCTCAAGATGGACAACGTGTACGTCATCGCCGAAGCGGGCGTGAATCATAACGGCTCCGTCGAGCGCGCGCTCGAGTTGATCGATCGCGGGGCCGCCGCGGGCGCCGATGCGGTCAAGTTCCAGACGTTTCGGTCCGAGCAGGTGATCAGCGTCCACGCGGCCAAGGCCGACTATCAAAAGGCGACCACCGGCGGCGATGAATCGCAGCTCGACATGGTCCGCGCCCTCGAGCTCGATGCCGCCGCGCACGCGCAGCTCGTCGCGCGGTGTGAGGCGCGCGGCGTGCAGTTCTTGTCGACCCCGTTCGACGTCCCGAGCGTCGGCTTGCTCGTCGGGCTCGGCGTGCCGATGTTGAAGATCCCGAGCGGCGAGATCACGAACCCGATCCTGTTGCGCGCGATCGCCGCGACGCGGTTGCCGCTGATCATGTCGACGGGCATGAGCACGCTCGACGAGGTCCGCGCCGCGATCGAGATCATCGCCGGGACGTGGGGCGTCGCGCCGGCCGACCCGAGCCTGCGCGCGCGGCTCACGCTGCTGCACTGCACGACCGAGTACCCGGCACCGTTCGACGAGGTCAACCTGCGCGCCATGCACACGCTCGCGCACGAGTTCGGCCTGCCCGTGGGCTATTCCGATCACACGCCGGGGATCAGCGTCGCGACCGCGGCGGTCGCGCTCGGAGCCACCGTGATCGAGAAGCACTTCACGCTCGATCGCAACCTCCCCGGCCCCGACCATCGCGCCTCGCTCGAGCCCGACGAGCTCGCGGCGATGGTACGCGCGATCCGCGAGGTCAGCGCGGCCCTCGGCAGCCCGGAGAAGCGCCCGAGTCCGTCCGAGGTCAAGAACATGGCGGTCGCGCGCAAGAGCCTCGTGGCGGCGCGCGCGATCCAGCGCGGCGAGCGGTTCACGCCGGACAACCTGACCGCGAAGCGGCCGGGCTCCGGGATCTCGGCGATGCGCTACGACGACTACCTCGGCCGCACCGCCGAGCACGACTACGCGCCCGACGAGCTGATCCGGTGAACCCGTGGGAGGCGACGTTCCGGAGCCAGGCCTGGGGCCGGTATCCGGCAGAGCACGTCGTACGCTTCGTCGCGCGCACGTTCGGTGCGTCGCCCGATCGCGCGGCCGTGCGCCTGCTCGATCTCGGCAGCGGCCCGGGCGCGAGCACGTGGTTCATGGCGCGCGAGGGCTTCTCGGTGTCCGCGATCGATGGCTCGCCGACCGCGATCGCGCAGCTCCACGACCGCCTCGAGACCGAGCAACTCACCGCCGACGCTCGGGTCGGCGAGCTAGCGGCGCTACCGTGGCCGGCCGAGCGCTTCGCCGGCGTGATCGACAACGCGGCGCTATACTGCAACTCACGCGCGGCGTGCGAACGGATCCTCGACGAGGTCCACCGCGTGCTCGAGCCGGGCGGCACGTTGCTCTCCGCGAACTTCACGGACCGGACCTGGGGCTTCGGGCTCGGGGCGGAGGTCGAGCGCAACGGCTTTGCCGACGTCGCCGAGGGTCCACTCGCGCACAAAGGCTTCGCGCTGTTCTTCGACCGCGCGCTCGTCGACGACTTGTATGCGCGCTTCGCGGAGGTCACGCTAGAGCGGCTCGCGTGGACGCTCGATCGCGAGCAGCACGAGCTCGAGATGTGGATCGTTCAGGCGCGCAAGGCGTCGCGATAGACATCGCGATACGGTAGCCACGCGCCATCGAGGTTCGAGTTGTGCCATAGCAGCATGAACGTGCCGCCGTACTTCTTGCACTCGGCGCGCAGCCCCGCGAGCACCGCGGCCGTGGCAGCAGGATCGAGCTTGCGATAACCGACGAGCGTCGCGTCCATGGCGACAAGCGGACGTTCGCGCAGCCGCAAGCGCCGGCCCGCGCGCACGTCGAACACCGGAAACTCGTAGCAGGTACCGCACCGGAAGCCCTCGCGATCGGCATAGCCGAGCGTGCTGTCCCACTCCATGCCGTTGGCGTCCCAGATCCGCCAGGTCTCGGGCACGGCGAACCGCAGGTAGTGTTCGCGACCGCCGACGACCGGCGCGGGTGCCAGCCGCGCGAGGCGGTCGTACTCGAGCTTCCACAGCTCCGGGTCGGCGTACGCGTTGTAGCTGGGATGAAAG
>JBDTEH010000028.1:0-16152 GCA_039922635.1 Kofleriaceae bacterium
GCGCTCGGCAAGCTCGGCTCGAAGGACTCGGCGCCGGCGCTGACCCTCGCGAGCGGCGATTCGTCCGGCCTCGTCAAGAACGTCGCGAAGGCCGCGCTCTCGGCGTTGAAGTAGTTTTCCCGACGACGAAACCGGATCGAAACGTGATCGCCGCCGCGCTGTGAATCAGCGCGGCGGTCGATTTTTTTGATAGGATATGACCATGAGGGATCTACGCTGGAGCCTCGTCTCGGCGTGCGCGTTGGTATTCATGAGTGGCTGTAGCTCGTGTGATTCACCAGCGGGCCGCACGTACTACGAACGCAACATCGAACCGATCCTGCAGCAGAAGTGCGCGGGCAACACGTCGGGGTGTCACTCGACGAACGCGGATGATCCGTATCAGTTCGCGGCCGGCAACTTCGATGTCACGTCGTTCGATAACGTGCAGAAGCGGCGCGACGTGCTCACCCGGTTCGGGCCGTACCCGCAGCCGCTGCTGTTGATCAAGGCGATCGCGCCCGAGGTTCCGGATCCGCTCAGGCCGTCGCGGCTGCAGTTCCAGTACGGCACCGATCCCTCGGACCCGACCGGCAACACGCCGGCGTTCCGCGACATCGAGGTGCTCCACGCCGGCGGCGGCGTGATCGATCTCAACTCCGATGCCTACCTGACGCTGCAGACCTGGCTCGAGAATGGTGCGACCGCGAACGGCCTCAAGCCACCGACGCCCGCGCTCGCCGGCAACGGCGCGTGCTCGACCGCGGTGCCACCGGGGTTCACCGCGGCGACCGCGATGATGAACCCGAAGTACGCCGCGGGCTTCGACAAGTTCAAGAGCGACGTGATGCCGATCCTGAAGGGGTGCGCGTCGTCGAACTGTCACGGCGCACCGCAATCGGACTTCTACATCACGTGCGGCGATGACGACAATCAGCTCGCGTTCAACTTCACGCAGGCCTGGTCGTTCGTGAACGAGCCGGTCGACGATTCGCAGCTGTTACGCGTCCCGCTCGCGGTCGCGAGCGGAGGTCGCGGCCATGCCGGCGGCGATCAGTATCCGGACACCGACGACAGCGACTACAACACGATCCGGAACTGGGCGGCCATGGTCGGCCTCCTCGACTTCGCGAACGGCGATCCGGTCAAGCAGTACTTCAAGGACAACGTGCAGCCGATCCTGATCGCACGCGGCTGTCAGTTCCAGGCGTGTCACTCGCCGGCCGCGACGAACGACTTCAAGCTGCGCCCCGGCACCGAGGGGTTCTTCTCGGCGGTCGCGCTCGAGAAGAACTACGACCTGATGAAGGACGACTTCATGGCGATGGAGTTTCCAGACTCGCGCCGCGGTCGCGCGATCGCGAAGACGCTGTTGGCCAACGATCCGCGAACGACGACCGTTGGAGGAATCTCGCACCGCGGTGGCCCGGTGCTCGAGACCCCGGGGCTGGCCGCCGATCCGGCCGGCACCACGATCGCGCCGACCACACCCGCGTGTACGACCGCGCCGTCGAGCACCACGCCGTTCTGCATCATTCAAAAGTGGGTGGACCTCGAACGAGCCGCGATGTCCACGGAGCTCACGCCGATGAACGCGGGTGACACGATCCCGATCGTCTATGTCGATCGCCCCGCGGGACAGACCGCGGGACCGCTCGAGTTCGACACGTTCCAGGGTGGCGCGGATCTGCGCGTCGTCACCGCGACGTTCGGCGCCGATTATGGCCGGCAGTTGACGGTCGACAACGCGACGCAGACCTCGTTGATCACCAACTGCGCCGGCCTCGGTGCGACCCCGGATATCGGCCGGCCGAGCGTGAAGAACGATGGCGACACGGTCGCGTTCGCGGGCCGCGCCTCCGCCGCCGCCGGATGGCGAATCTACACCGTCAGCATCGCGACGAAGGTGTGTACGCCGGTCGCGAGCGGTGCGACCGGCGCGGTCTCGGACTTCGATCCTAGCTGGTCGCCCGACAACCTGACCCTCCTGTTCGCGTCGACGCGCGGCAAGAACGGCATCGTCGAGACCCGCGTCGCCGCGCGGCCGCAGTCGGACATCTGGCGCATGCAGATGCCGTCGGGCACGCCGGAGCAAGTCACGTTCCTGTCGAACTCCGAGGTCAACCCACAGACGATGCGTGAGGGCCGGATCATCATGTCGGCGGAGAAGGCGAGCAATGGCTTCTATCAGGTCAGCGGCCGCCGCATGAACTGGGACCGCTCGGACTATCACCCGCTGCTCGCACAACGCGCGATGTCGAACTACCCGAGCCCCACAGATCTGACCGACCAGAACCCCTCGTTCGGGTACTCGCAGGCGACGTACATCCGCGAGGGCAGCGACGGCAACTTCCTCGTGGTCTTGTCCGACAGCATGAACGGCGTGCCGGTGCTCAAGGGTGGCGCGGGTGCGCTCGCGACCTTCAACCGCAGCATCGGCCCGTTCGAGCAAGGCCGCACCGATGCCGGCTATCTGCACTCGCTGCGGATCCTCGGCTCGAGTGCGGAGACCGGACACGCGGGCGCGACGGCTGGCTTCCGCAGCCCGATGACGATGCCGGACGGCCAGATCTTGGTGTCGCACACGTCGCTGCCCGGGCTCGCGTGGGACATCGTCCTGCTCGATCCGCGCACGAGCGTGATTCAATCGCTCGGGATCGCGGCGACCAACGGCGCCGTCCTCGACGCGGTGCTCGCTTACAAGTATCCGCCGCGCGAGGTCTACCAGAACCGCCGCCAGCTGGTGTTCGGCGGCACGATCTCGACCGACGACCCCACGCATGCCGTGATCTACATGCCCGACGCACCGATGGTGTTCACGGTGTTGACTGGCAACCTGCGCCGCGGCCGTCCGGTCGACGACTTCCGCAAGGCGAAATACCTCGCGGTGTACTCGGAGGGGATGTGCCCGGCGGGCTCGTGCCCGCGCACGACCAACGGCATCTACGAGAGCCGCACGCTGATCGGGAAGTCGCAGCTCGCCGACGACGGCTCGGCCAAGGTGCGGTTGCCGGCCGCGCAGGGCGTCGTGCTCGAGCTTCAGGACGACGCCGGGAATTCGATCGTGAAGATGACCGAGGAGCACCAGCTCGGCCCAGGCGAGCAGATCTCGATGGGGGTGCGCGAGTCGTTCACGAACCCCGACGGAACGGTCACGCCGATGTTCGACGCGGTGTGCGGCGGATGCCACGGTTCGGTGACCGGTCACGAGCTCGATGTCGTCGTCACGCCGGATGCGCTGACCGGCGCATCGCAGTCGATCAAGCTGTCCGCTCCACCGGATAACCTCGGCAACTAGGTAAATCTCTCAGCGGCTCGCGCTTCCGGACGCATCTCGACATTCGCTATGCTGATGCACGGTGGTAAGCGAGCTGTCGGGTGGGGAGCGGAGTGTCGTTCGCGACATCTCTGCGGAGCTCGCCACGATCCGGCTCGATCAGCCGGGCGCGGCCCTCGCCGGCATCTTGCCGGCGGTGCGCCGGGCGCTCGAGTGCGAATCGCTGCTCGTGCTGTCGCCGCTCGAGCGCGTCACCGGCTGGGATATCGAGCGCTTCGATCACGACCACTTCCCCGACGGCGACGCGTTTCGCGACCGGTTCTTGCGGTTCTTCGACACCGCGCCGCGTCGCTACGCCTGGTACGACGCGAGCCGTCCGGAGCCCGTGCAGCGCAACCGAGTGGTCGACGCGCTCGCGTTGATCCCGCCGCTCGAGTTCGAGGTGTCGCGGATCTATCGCGAGGTGATCGAGCCGTCGGGATTACACCGCCAGCGCCAGCCGCGGGTGCTCGTGTGCGACGGGCCCTCGCTGCTCGGCTGGTTCGGAGCGTTTCATCCGGTGCGGTTCGATGCGCGTCAGAACCGGCTGCTCGCGGCGTTCGTGCCCGCCGTGCAGGCGCGGCTGCGCATGGAGCGCCAGCTCGCCCACGCCACGCGCACGCGCGTGGTGCTCGAATGCGCGCTCGAACAGATCGGCGCCCCGGCGTTCGTCGTGGGGGTAGCGGGGCAGGTGCTCGAGTCGTCGCGCTCCGCGCGCGCGTTGCTCGAGACTCGGCGGGCCGAAGTGACGACCGCGATCGAGGATGCGGTCGCCGGCCGGCCGACCACGCTTCCGGTCGAGCTGACCCGGATCGCCGAGCCCGGCACGCCGATGTGCTTCCTCGCGATCTTGCGCGCGGGCTCGGCGGACGCCCGGATCGCGAACGCGGTGCTCGTGGCGAGTGCGAGGTGGACGCTGACGCCGCGCCAGCGCGAGGTGTTGGAGCTGGTCGTGCGTGGGATCGCGACGCCGACGATCGCGGCGCAGCTCGAGGTCAGTGCGCGAGCGATCGAGCTCCACCTCACGGCGTTGTTCGATCGCGCGAGCGTCGACAATCGCTCGGCACTGATCAGCGCGGTGCTCGCACCGCCCTGATGCCTACTACTTGCCGCCGCCCTGGGCGTGGATCACGGCATCGACCGCGCCATCGTTCGACTTCATGTCGGGATGGTCTTTGTTGTCCTTGTCGATCACTGCGTTGATGATCGAGTTGTGCTGCTGGGCGGGGGGCTTGTGCGCCTCGCGCTGCGCGTCGACCTCCTTGCGGACGCTCGGATCTTCGACGGCGAGCCCGAGCGCGCCGTAGTCCTTGAGCCGATCTACCGCGCGCACGTCGAAGTCGCCCGCGCGCCACGAGATCGTGCCGGCGTCGACCTGGCCGGCGCCGTACTGGCCTTCCATCACGCCCTTGAACGTGTCGAAGTTGCGCTTCTCCTCGGGGATGATCGAGACGTCGAGCGAGATGTACATCTTCCACAGCTTGTTGTCGTAGAAGAAGAAGAACCGGCGCTGGTTCTTGCCGCCCTCGTTCTCCCAGCGCTCCATCATCGACTCGCCCGTGTTGTGCGCGAACTCGCCCTCGACGATCGAGACGTCCCACGGCGACGTCTTCGCGTCGAACGAGATGTACGACGACGACACCCGCGATAGCTCCGACTTCTTGTCCTTGCGGTAGCGATCTTGCTCGGCGATGTCGGTGGTCGCCTTGATCTTGTCCTCGTAGCGCTCGTCGATCTGCTTCTTCAGCACGCCGAGCACTTCGTCCTTGGTCATGCCGAACTTGAATCCGCCGAACTTCTCGGCGAGCGCCTTCTTGTGCTCGGCCGAGACCATCGGCGGCGGGCCGACCTTCTTCTTCGCGGGGGGCGCCTTCTTGGCGGTCTTCGCCTTGACGTGGGCCTTCGCGGGGGTGCCCGCGAACGCGGTCGAGCCGACGAGGACGGTGCAAAGTGCAATCTTGATCAGGCGCATGCGACCCCTTTCGAGGAGTGTTCGACGAGCCGAGGCTCGCCGCCATTCAACCGTTACATGAAGAACGAGAAGCGCGAGCCCCGGTTGGCTTCCTGTTGGAGCCGGGTCTCGAGCTTGTTGCCATCGTCGAGCAGGCCACCGGAGGCTTTGCCATCCTGGCCGACCTTGCCGTGGATCCGGTCGTAGATCGCCCGCACGCGGCGCGTGTAGTAGTACTCCGACACGGTCGGCTCGCCGCCCTTGATCAGCGAATCCCGGACGCCGTTCTGGAGCAGCGGCAGGATCTTCTTGGTCGGCACGTTGTCGCTGCCGTCGCGCACGAAGTCGCCTTTGATGGGGGTCGAGCCCGGATCGTTCTGGTACGCGAACGCCGTCGGCGACTCGCCCTGCGGACAGCTCGGCACCGGGGAGGCACCGCCGCAGTACACGCCCGAGAGCAGGACGAGCTTCGCGCCGAAATCAACCTTGTCGGTCTCGGTCGGCGACTGGACCAGCACGCCGTACTTGAACTGGCCGGCGACCGTCGCGGCGTCCGCGGCGTCCGCGGCTTGCTTGCCCTTCTTGAGCGACATGTCGTCGCCGAGCGCGGCCTTGTTGTGCTGATCGATCATGTCCTTGATCTCGGTGACGCCCGCGTAGAAGCCGAGGATCTGCCCGGCGGTCTCCGCGTCGAGCGAGTTCTCCTTCGCGCGGAACACGAGCTCGCTCTTGACCTCGAGCTTCTGGCCCATCTCCTTGAGCTTCTTGTCGAGCTCGAGGTCGGGCCTGAACCCTCCCTTGGTCTTGGCTTCGTCGAGCGCGGTGTCCAGATCGGACAGCTGCTTCTTCAGGAACGCGACCGTCGACGGTGCCTGCTTGTCACCGAGGATCGCCTTGGCGCCCTTGAGGCCATCGTTGTACGCGCTCGCGGTGGTCCCGACCTTGCCGATCGTGATGCCGACGATCAGCGCGATCAGCGCGGGTACGGCGATCTTCAGGAGCGTCGACGCGTGACTCTCCGCACCGACGTTCTCGACCGGTATGCCGTCGTTGACGAGAACGATCTCGGGCGCGCGCTGCGGGATGTGCTGCGCGGCCATCGCGTTCATCGCGCCGAATGGATCGTGGTGCGCATTCGGCATCACCGGTTGCGGTGGGGCCGGAGGCACGAGACCCGGGGGGGGTGGCAAGTTCATGCCGGGCGGAGGCACGACACCGGCGGACGGCGCACCGCTCGCACGCGTCTGGCTGGTGGTTGCGGCGGGAGCTGCAGCACCCTTCTTGAGCCCGAGCCTTTGCTTGAGCTCGGAGATGTCGCGGCTACCCGTCTTCTTTGCGTCGCTCAATGGTTTCCTCCGGAGGGGGACTTTATGAACCGCTGGTCGTAACTGTCAAGGATGCCCGAGGGTTGGGGAGGTTGCGCGATGTGATGTCACCGCGACACCTGGCTGGGGGATCGTGAAAAAGCGGTCACACCCCGGTCAGAGAAATACGGCCGATTTAACTGTAAGTGTTGAGAAGTACGTAGCGTTTGTCCGTTATGGGCCTGGAGATCGGTACGAAAATCGACTGGCCCGACGACTGCACAGTAAACCGATGGGACGCATCGCGCGTCCCACTAGCGGACCAGAAAGGCCAAACCATCGTGACTCGCCTCCCTCTCTTCATCGGTGCTTCGTTGGCAGCCCTGGCGCTGACCGGCTTCCCCGGCTCGGCGGAAGCCGGCCACGCACACTTCGGCGGCGGCGGCCATTTCGGCGGCGGCGCGCACTTCTCCGGTGGCGTTCACATCGGGGGCGGCGGCTACCACGCGAGTGGCGGCTATCACGCGAGCGTCCATTGGGGCGGCGGCGGCTATTATCACCCGCGGGTGTGGGGCGTCCGTGGCCACGTCCGGGTCGGTGGATATCAGTATTACCGTCCGTACTACGCGTACTACTACCCGGTCCCGTCGTACTACGGTGCGTCGTACTACCCGGTCGAGTCGGAGCCTACCTACGGTGGGCCGAGCGCCGCGGTCGCCGCCGTCGCGGAGCCCGAGCTCCCGAAGCTCGGGATCGGCCTGTTCGCAGGTGGCGTGGCGACCGACTACAACACGCAGACCAACACCTCCGAGCAAGACCTCGGTGTCCTCGGTCGCTATCGGCTGACGCCCGGGTTGCTGATCGAGGGCGAGCTCGGCCGGACCTCGACGTCGGTCAACGGCGTCGACAACGTTCGCGTCGATCGCCGGCTCGGCGGCTCGTTGATCTACGAGATCGGTGCGTACAACCGCCTCGCTCCCTACGTGCTCGCCGGCCTGGGCGTCCAGCAGGCGAATGTCGATGGTAGCTACAACACGACCCAGGACTACGGCGAGATCGGCGTCGGCCTGCGTTACGCGCTCACCCGCAACTTCCACGTCACGTTCGACCTGCGCGCGGGGTCTCGCTCGTCGGTGTCCGGCGACAACACGGATCCCGTGACCGGCATCGCGCGCACCGTGACGCCGCCGTCGAGCACTGGCAACGATACGAGCGAGGACTACACGCGCGCCCGCCTCGCCGCGATCCTCTACTTTTAGATCTGGTTCTAGATCCGGTTCTAGATCTGCGCTCTGGTCAGCGTGCAGGCGGCTCCGACTCGGGGCCGTTTGCATTTTCGGAGCGCTTGAGAGGAAGATACCAGGCCCATGATCTCGGTCGACCAGCGCAGCGTCGTCGCTCGCGATGGCACGCGCATCGGTTACCAGGTTCGCGGCGAGGGCCCGGTCGTCGTGCTCGCGAACGGCCTCGGCGGGACGTACGTCGCGTTCGAGTATCTGTACCGGGCGCTCGGCGGCTACAAGGTGATCTGCTGGGACTACCGCGGGCTCTACACGTCGGCCGCGCCGCAGGATCCGCGCGCGAACACGATCGGCCACGAGGTCGAGGATCTGATGGCGATCCTCGCGCAAGAACACGTCGGGGACTTCGTGATCGCCGGGTGGTCGATGGGCGTACAGGTCGCGCTCGAGACGATCCGGTTGCATCACGCGCGGGTGCGCGGCCTCTACATCATCAACGGCACGTACGGCCACACGTTTCGCACCGTGATGGGCAGCCGGATCGTCGGCCGCGTGATCCCGACGTTATTGCGGTTGATCAAGGCGCAGGCCGGGCTCGCCGGGCGTGCCACGAAGATCGTTGCGGGTAGCGACGCGCTGATCTCCGCGATGAAGCGCTTCGGCCTGGTCTCGCCGACGATCGACATGGAGATCTTCAGGACCGTCGCCGGTGGCTTCCAGCACATCGACTGGGCGATCTACTCCGATCTGCTCGCCCGGCTCGACGAGCACGACGCCGAGAGCGTGCTCGCGACGATCGACGTTCCGACCGCGATCGTGACGGCGAGCGGCGACCTGATGACGCCGCCCGCGACCGCCGAGCACATGCACCGGCTGATCCGCGGCAGCCGGCTCGTGATGATCCAGGGCGGCACGCACTACACGCCCGTCGAGTTTCCGGACGTGCTGGTCGAGGAGCTTCACCGCTGGATCGATCGGGTCCCGGGCTGGCAGCGCCCCGCAGGATCTGGAGTCGCGGCATGAAGTGCCCGAGCTGCACCGCCGAGGTCTTCGAGATCGACGTCAAGTGTCCGAGTTGCGGCGTCGCGCTCGCGGCGACCGGCGCGCACCGTATGCTCGGCCAGGTCGTGCTGAGCGTGTACGAGCTCGTCGACGTGATCGGGCAGGGCGGGATGAGCGTGGTCTACAAGGCCCGCCACAAGCTGACCGAGCAAGAGGTCGCGCTCAAGATCCTGCCGCCGGAGCTCGCCGCGCACAGCCAGTTCAAGTCGCGATTCCTCGAGGAGGCGCGGGCGCTCGCCGCACTCGATCACCCGAACATCGTCCACCTCTACAACTTCGGGCAGGAGAACCAGAGCTTCGTGCTCGCGATGCAGTTCGTCCGGGGCAAGACCTGGGAGCGACTGATCCTCGAGAGCCAGCGGCTGGCCTGGGCCGATAGCGTCAAGATCGCGATCGACGTGCTCAAGGCGCTCGAATACGCGCACGGCCGCGGCGTCGTGCATCGCGACATGAAGCCCTCGAACGTGCTCGTGCGCGCGCACGATCACATGGCCACCGTGATGGACTTCGGCATCGCGAAGATGACGACGTCGACGAAGCTGACCGCGACCGGGCAGACGATGGGCACGGTGCGCTACATGTCGCCCGAACAGGTCCGCGGTCAGGAGGTCGACCTGCGCACCGACATCTACTCGCTCGGCGCGACGCTCTACGAGTCCCTCGTCGGCGACACGCCGTTCGACGGCTCGACGCACTTCGAGATCATGACGAAGCACCTGTCCGAGGCGCCGAAGCGCCCGAGCACGCTTGGCGTCGAGGTGCCGCCGGCGGTCGAGGATGCGCTGATGCGCAGCCTCGCGAAACGTGCCACCGATCGGTTCGAGACGGCGCGCGATCTCCGGCTCGTGCTCGAGGCCGCGTTGCGCGAAGGCGATGTCGGCCTGTCCGAGACCCAGCGGCTCGGCGGCGACGCGGTCGCCGATCTGCGGCGCACGCCGATCTCGCGCGGGCCGGGCCAACCGCGCCCGGCGACCAGCCTCGCGGACGAGCTCGAGCCCGCACCGATCCCGACCGCGCAGGTCGCGCGGCCGCGGCGCACCGGGCTCTACGCCACGCTCGGTCTGATCGTGCTCGCCGGTGGGGGCGCCGCGTCGTTCTTCGCGCTGCGCGATCACCATCACGCGTACGAGTCGGTCGCGAAGATCGAAGGCGTCACGCTCACCACCGGCAAGCAGTTCGGGCCGCTGCTCGTCGAGACCGACGGCACGGTCACGCCCGATGCGGTCTACACCAGCTACGTCCAGACCGAGAAGGCACTGCTCGACTCGAGCTCGGTGCTGGCGGCGGTCCGGCTCGAGGTGGTGCAACACATGGTGGTCGTGCCCCAGCACGTCTTGTGCCGCGCGGCGCTGTTCCCCAACGGCGACGTGCCGCGGGACTGCGCCACGGCCAAGAGCGAGGTCACGTTCGGCAAGGATGGCAAGCACCTCCTGTTGCTGGCCGGCCAGCCCGGCGGGCTCGCCATGGCGATGCGGTCTGGCCTCGCGAACGCGGTCTGCGTGTTCCAGCCGGCGGACCTCGCACCCGACAAGGTGGACGCGATCTGCGCGGCCACGAAGAAGTTTGCGCCGCCCGAACATCCCGGAAACAAGCCCCGTGAACAGGCCCCCGGCAATTGACATCTTAGCGAGAGCACACGAATAATCGCCCTCGGAGGGGCCATGTCCCGCACGGTTATTGCGTCCGTCGTCGCTGTCGTGATCGCAGCGCTCACGGTGATCGCGTACTTCATCACGTCGACGTCGTTTGACGACAAGATCCGCAAGGATGCGGACAACCAGTTGCGCCGTGCCTACCAGGTTGTCGGCCAGCTCGCCCAGCTCGAATCGATCGACGTCGCGAACAAGGCCGAGCGCCTCGCCGCGGACCGCTCGTTCGTCGCGGCGCTGAAGTCGCAGTCGACCTCGGACCGCGACCGCCAGGCTCGGGTCGGGTTCTCGAAGTTCACGTCGAACGAGAAAGAGGGTGACATCAAGCCCGACATGATCGCGCTCGTCGACGCACAGGGCAACCTGGTGGCGATGAACGACGTGCCGAGCGTGATCGCGAAGCAATGGAAGAAGGACGGCGACAAGCCGGGCGATACGATCATCCCGGCGCTCAATGTCGTACTCGGCAACCGCGCGATCATCAGCGACATCTGGGTCGATCAGAATCGCATGATGAAGATCGGCGTCGCGCCGATCATCGATCCCGATGCCCCGGTCTCCGCCAACGACCCCGAGGGCGTCGTGATCATCGGTGCGGTGGTGGTCGCCTACGCGCAGACCGCGAACCAGGCGCAACACGACAAGCAGCTGCTCGGGACCGAGATCGCGTACTACGATGGCACCCGGGTCGTGGCGTCGAGCTTCACCCGCGGCGGCGGTAGCGAGGAAGACACCGGCAAGGCCGCCGCGCTCACCGACCTCGCGAAGACCGGCGTCGTGTCGCCGACCAAGGGGCAGGCCAAGGTCACGATCGATGGCACGTCCTACATGGCCGCCTCGATCTTGATGCCGCGGTCGACCTCGAACCCGGCGCGGATGCCGAAAGACTATCCAGCCGTCGCCGCGCAAGCGATGGTGCTCTCGCCGATCGTCGATGCCGCGAACACCGCGGGCACGATCAAGCTGTTCATCATCTTGCTCGGCATCGGCGCGCTCGGCATCTCGCTCGTCGGCCTCTACCTGTCGCATCGCCGGCTGATCGCGCAGGTCGATCAGATCGAGCTCGGCGTCAACGACATCATCAACGGCAACCTCGACCGTACGTTCCGGCCGGTCGGGCTCGAGCTCGACGGCCTCGCGAACGGGCTCAACGTGATGCTCGCCCGCTTGCTCGGCCGCCCCGAGCCCGGCGACGAAGAGTTCGACGAGGACGGCAACCCGATCATCCCTGGCCGCGTCGAGTTCGACGAGGACGAGAGCGGCGACGCGCCACCGCAGACCGATCCGGCGCTCGTCGCGCTCGCGCAGGAGTCCGAGCCCGATTACTACAAGCGCGTGTTCACCGAGTACGTCGCGGCGCGCAAGGCCGTCGGTTCGCCCGATGACGTCTCGTTCGAGAACTTCATCGCGAAGCTCAAGGTCAACGAGGGCAAGCTCAAGGCGCAGCACCAGTGCCGCGCGGTACGGTTCCGGGTCGTGACGAAGGACAACAAGGTGTCCCTCAAGCCCGTCCCGATCTTCGCGTAGTGGGACGCGACCGCGGAGCAGCTCGGCATCATCCCGCCCGGCGAGCCGTGGTCGCGCGGATCACGGTCGACCAGCGGCTCGCGCTTCATCAGCGCCATCGAGCGCGGGCGGTTGCTCGCCGGCTGCGAGCTCGATCCGTTGATAGCGGCGCCTGAACAGCACGAGCCCAGCGACGAGTACGGTGATCGTCAGCCAGTGCGAGTAGCGCACGTCGCCGCCGCCGAACGGCGCGAACGAGCATTCGTAGACGATGCCACTCGCGAGCAGCGCGAGCACGTCGCGATTGCGCCACGCGAGCGGGAGCAACAGCAGCGCGAGGAAGAAGTACACGTGCGGTCGGAAGAGATACGTCTCGGTCGCGATCCACATCAGCGCATCACCGACCTTGATCTGGAAGCTCGTCTGCTCGTGCTGGATGTGTAACGGCCCGACGTAGTCCGGCGCTGGGATCCCGTGCCACATCGGCGACGTCAGAGGATGGTCGTCGAACAGGCCGAGGACCTCGCGAAACACGTGATAGCGGTGCACGAGATACGCATACTTGTTGTCGCGCGTGAGTTGCTTCCACGCGCGCGCCATCGCCGCGCGTTGGGCTTCGGTGTCGGGCCAATTGAAGATCCGGCCATCGCCGTTGAGGAGCGACCACCACGAGATCGGCGAGTACCTCGACCGCACGGCCCACTGAATGTGTGCGTGGACCACGAGCGGCGTGCCCTCGAGGAGCTGCTCGAGCTCCGCGTCGCTATACCGGCGTGAATACTTCAGCACGCCCGCGATGTCGTGTGACGCGACCGCCGTGTACCAGGAGTACGTTCGCTGGTCGGTCATCTGCTTGTTGAACTCGATCGTGGAGAACGCCATCACCCCCCAGATCGCGACCGCCGCGGCAACGCGCCCCCATCCTTTCGATCGCGGACGCCACGCGAATGCAAACGCGAGGAACGGCAGCGTCGTCGCCGGAGAGTTGTCGCGCATCGCCATCCCGACCAGGAGCAGGAAGAACCCCGCGAAGCGTGTCCTGCGGCGCTCGGCGAGCACCAGCGACATGCCGAGCAGGAGGTAGCCGGCCATCTGGCAGTCTTTCCAGACCACGGCCATCGGCGCGACGACCGGCGGGAACAAGAACACGAACACGCTCAGCGCTGCGGCCGCGGTCGGCTGATACGCGCGGCGCATCCAGCAATACAGGCCCGCGAGGAACGCGAGGCTCTGGAGCAGCAGCATGCCGAGCGGGCCTTTGATCACGTGATCGACGAAGTGCCAGAGCAGACTGACCGTCGGCGGATGCCAGTCGGTGTAGTGATTCGCGCGCGCTTCGGTCAGGTGCTGAGCGGAGTCGATGCTCATGTACCCGGGATACGCATAGGCCATGAACACGACATAGCCAGCCGCGAGGATCACGACCGCGGGGAGCCAGCGCCTCATTTACGGAGCTGTGTGAAACGTCGACGTCGCGAGCTCGTGCGCACCACTCGCGTCGTAACAGATCCAGAGGTGCCGGGCGAGCTGTGCATCGCGCGGCAAGTCATAACACTCGGACTACGTCACGTCTTGCACGGGCCAGGACGCAATCCGAACGGATCCGATGTGCTCTCGCAGGTTCCGCCATGGGCGCCCGCGGGAAACCCGGCTACGACCGAGGCCACAACGCACGCGGGGCCGCGGGATCGAACCGCGTGGTGTGCAGGCCGGCGAGCTCGCCGGCGCGCGGACGCCGGACCGCGCGAGCGAGCGCCGCCGCGTGCGCCGGATGATCGGCACCGCTGATCACCATGATCCACAGCGCCGCGTGATCGCCGACAATGAATGCCTGACCCGCCGGCGGGTGGGAACGCAGCAATAGCCCGAACGCGCGCGACACGACGGCGACGGTCGCGATGGTCTCGCCTTGCACGACGATGCCGTGGCCATCGGCGGCCGCCACCGTGCCGCCGCCCGGTGCGAGCGCGAGGCCGGCGCGCGCGAACACGAGCGCACCGCCGACGGTCGCGGCCCGCTGCGGGTCGTCGCCGACCACGAGGTCGGCCGTCGCCGCGCGATATCGCTCGATGCCGAGCTCACCCGTCGGGAGTCCCACGGCGAGTGCGCGTGCCCGCGCGACGCGCTCGCCGGTGCACGGATGATCGGCGGCGGGGGCATCGGCGCACGCGACTGGATTGCCGGCGCTGATCGCGCGCAGCATCGTCTCGACGGCGCCCGGCGCGTAGCCCGCGGCGGCCACGAGGTGCACCGCGATCGCGTCCGCTTCGATCTCGTCGTCGAGCCGGGCGCGGTGGCTCGTCGGTGGCACGTCTTCGTGGTGCGCCGCGAGGTGCCCGAGCTCGTGGCCGATCAGCGCGGCGATCTCGGCCTCGGAGCGGAGCCGCTCGAGCGCGCCGCGATAGACGTAGATCGTGCCGCTGACCCACGCCTCGGCCTGCGCGTCGTTGTCGTCGAGCACATGGACGAGGGGCGCCGGACCGAGTCCGCCGGCGCGCACGAGCCGGTCGGCGACGAGCGCCATGTAGTGCACGAGCGCTGGATCGCGAACCTCGGGGCGCCAGCTCTCGGCCAGGATCCGCTCGGCGTACCAGCTCGCGCAGCGGGGCTCCACGGCGCGCTCGCAGCCCGTCGGCGGGCGCTCGCCGAACACGGGCGCCGGCGGTCGCACGCACGCGGAGACCAGCAGCGCAAGCGCGGCGAGCTTCACCGCGTGACCTCGAACGTCAGATCGATGCGCCGGTTCGCGAGGTCGAACGTCGTCTCGGGCTGCACGTCGGCGCCGACGCGCTTGGCGATCGCGTCGCGGGCCGCGGCGATCCGGTCGCGCGAGAACAGCTCGCCCGCGGCGAGGTCGGGCGGCACCGACGTCCGGGTACCGTCGAGGAGCGTCACGGTGCCGAGGTGATAGACGTTGCCTTCAGTGACGGCGAGTTGGACCTCGATCGAGGTGCCGCGTCGCGCTGTACTCGAGTCGACGCGAACGTTCGCGTAGCCGCGATTCCAGTAGATCTGCGCGACCTTCCTCGCCGCGTACGTCAGATCGTCGGAGCTCAACGTCCCGCCGAGGTGCACGGGTCCGAGGGCCGCGAGCAGCTCCGCGGCGCCAACCGCGTGAGCGCCCGGAAAGTGGATCGCGCCGATCGTGGCGTGCGGTCCGCGCGACGCGGCGATGCACAGTCCAACCCCACCACGCGGTCGCCGCGCGCGTGCCTCCAACACCTCGATCCGCGCGTCAGGATATCCGGCGCCGACGTAGGCCGCTTCGATCGCAGCGGCGACGCGCTGGATCCGGACCGGCTCGAAGGCGCCGCCGACCAGCGCGCGCAGCCGTGCGAGCTCCGGCGCTGGCCCGGCCTCGACGTGGTCGACGCGCGCGCGCGGCGTGGTCACGAACCTCACGTGTGCGCCGTCGGCTTCGGCCGACACCTCGATGCGAAGATCTCCGAACGCGCCGAGCGCCCACAACCGGTGCAGGTCGTCGGCCAGCGGCGCCTCGCGCAGGCGCTGGCCGGCGTGGGTGGCCGGCGCGAACCCCGGCGCGGCGTCGCCTGCGACGGCGACCGAGGCGATAACGAGGTCCAGGCGGGCACCGATCGTACCGTGCACCGCCGTGTCCCGGTGCGGACCGGCGAGTGGCACCCAGCCCGGCGGGCTACATCGCGAGGGGGCGACCGGCCGCACCGGTGGTGGCGCGCAACCAACGAGCAACAGCGCGAGCCACCACTTCATCTCCGAGATGGAGTAGCGCAGTGGCCGCAGCGTTTGCTCCGCCGCGTACCTTTGCCGCGGCTTGCCGGGTCAGCGCGGGATCAGAACCCGAGGTCGGGCGTCGGCGTCGCGCCACCGGCGACCGCGGCGCCACCGCCGATGCCGTTGAGGTTGTCGATCAGGCCGGTGTAGTGGTCGTAGACGTTGTTGTACTTTTCGATGCTCTTGCCCATGTTCTGATCCGCGATCGCACCGGGCGTCGGGGCAGTGAGCGACTGCTGCACCGTCCCGTTCTGGTTGTACGTCACGCCGGGCAGGCAGACGTTGTTCGGCTGGCCCGCGCCGCCGAGGACCCTGGTGAGGGCGTCGAGGTCGAGATCGAGGAGCTGCATGCCGAGTGCTACTGCGAAGGCAGTGCCGGTACACGCGCTAG
>JBDTEH010000029.1:0-42206 GCA_039922635.1 Kofleriaceae bacterium
TCTGCTTCAGGGCTATTTGCTCGGCCGGCCGGTTCGCGAGCTACCGGCCCGGAGCGCAGCGCGCGCCGTGGAGGCTTCGTAGCGCGGCGCTGCGGTTCGACCCCGGCCAAGCGGCGTGATCGTGCCGATGCGGGACGACGAGATGCACGCGCCGCTCACGGAAACGAGCCGGCCTCGAACATGCCCGCGAAGTCGGTCGCCGCGGTCACCGACGCGAGCACCGGTACTCCGAGCTGTTCCTCGACGGACTTGAGAAGCGCACTGTGCGAGTACGCCGTCGTCGACATCCCAGTCTTGACGTGCGGGCCGATCGCGAAGAACGGCATGACCTGGGTGGAGCTGCCCTCGTCCCAGATGATGTAGATGGTCGAGTCGTGGGCGGTCGCGTACGCGACGATCGGCGGCAGCTCGGTCGACAGCCAGGTGTCGCCTTGGGTGATCTCCGAGGTCAACGGGCAACCGATCGCGCCGTGCATGTCGTTGCACAGGTTCGGCGTGATGAACACGTACGCCGGCATCGTGCCCGCGGCGAGGTCGGCCGCGAACGCGCTGTACGCCTTGTGGTGCGCAGCGCAATGGGCGTTCGATTTGCTCGGCGGACTGCCCGAGATGTCGGTGAAGAACACGAAGGGATCGTGCTTTGCGGCGTAGAAGCCGCTGCTCGCGATCGGGCAGGCTGCCGGCAAGTCCTCTTGATAGCTCCGCCAGTCGAGCCCGGCGGTCTCGAGCTGCGTGACGAGGTGCTGCGTGCTGGCCGTGCTGTTACCGGCGCTCGCGTCGGCATCGCTGCCGAACGTGATGTCGGTGAACTTGTTCGTGCCGGCCTCCATCCACACGTAGTGCGGCTCGCTCGGTACATTCGCCGGGAGCTCGTCGGTGAACATCGTCGCGTACGCGGACTCGCCCTTGATCGTATTGTTGATGTACGGCGCGGCGGCGTTGCCGTAGATCGCGGACGACGACTCGTTCTCGAACACGATCACGAATACGGTGCGATCCGGGTGCGTGCCGTCGGGCGCCGCATCGTGGACGCCGCTGCCGTTGGCGTCGCCACCCGGGTTATTGTTGCCATCGGTCGTCGTATTCGGACTCGATCCGCACGCGCCACAGGCGAGCAGAGCGAGCGCCACCGTTGCGATCCTCATGCAGCGACGACATCACGCACGTGTGCGCGAGCGCAACGAGATCTTCGAACCTCCGCTGACAGCTCCGACGAGGATTAGACTTCGATGAGACTCGGGGCGGCCCGGTGCGACCCGGCGCGGGCGCGACCCAGCTTCACCTGCCCGAGCGGACGGCCGGCGCGAATACCGTGAGGCCCGCGTGGGGGGTAAGGTCGGGCAATCATGGACCCGGCCCCCGCGCCAGCCGTCGAGACCGCCCTCACCGAGACCGCCCCGGTCGAGACCGCCCCGGTCGAGACCACCAAAGACCCCGTGTGCGGGATGACAGTCAAGGTCGGCCTCGCGAAGGGCGGTAGCGCGACCCACGAGGGGCACGCGTACTGGTTTTGCAATCCGCGGTGTCGCGACAAGTTCGTCGCCGACCCGGCGAAGTACCTCACGCCGCCCGAGGTCGCGCCGCCCGCGCCCACACCGCCCGCGCCCGCTCCGGTCGCGGATCCGACGACGATCTATACGTGCCCGATGCACCCGGAGGTCCGGCAGCACGGACCGGGCAGTTGCCCGATCTGCGGGATGGCGCTCGAGCCGGCGCTGCCGAGCCTCGACGATGGGCCGAACCCCGAGCTCGCCGACATGACGCGCCGGTTCTGGATCAGCGCCGCCTTCGCGCTGCCGCTGCTCGTGGTCGCGATGGGGGAGCTGGTCGGCTTCACGCCGTTCGCGCCACCCACCCGCGTATGGGTGGAGCTCGCGCTCGCGACCCCGGTGGTCGGCTGGGCCGGTGCGCCGCTGTTCCAGCGCGGCTGGGACTCGATCCGGCACCGCAGCCTCAACATGTTCACGTTGATCGCGATCGGCACCGGCACGGCCTATCTCTACAGCCTGATCGCGACGCTCGCGCCCGCGGTCATCCCCGCGACGATGCGCGATCACACCGGCACCGTGCCGGTGTACTTCGAGGCCTCTGCGGTGATCGTCTGCCTCGTGCTGCTCGGCCAGGTGCTCGAGTTGCGCGCCCGCCACGCGACCTCTGGCGCGATCCGCGCGCTGCTCGGGCTCGCGCCGAAGACCGCGCGGCGGATCACGGCCGCCGGTGTCGAACAGGACGTCGCGCTCGAGCGGATCGACGTGGGCGATCGCCTGCGCGTGCGCCCCGGCGAGCGCGTCCCCGTCGACGGCGTCGTGGTCGAAGGCGGCAGCAGCGTCGATGAATCGATGATCACCGGCGAGCCGATGCCGGTCGAGAAGACCGTCGGTGACGCCGTCACGGGTGGCACCCTCAACACGACCGGCGGCTTCGTCGTCACCGCGCGCCGGGTCGGGCGCGACACGCTGCTCGCGCAGATCGTCGCGATGGTGGCGGAGGCGCAGCGCAGCCGGGCGCCGATCCAGCAGCTCGCGGATCGCGTGGCGGCGTGGTTCGTGCCCGCGGTGCTGATCGTCGCGGCGATCACCGCGGTCGTGTGGGGCACGATCGGGCCGGAGCCGCGGCTCGCGCACGCGCTCGTCGCCGCGGTCGCCGTGCTGATCATCGCGTGTCCGTGCGCGCTCGGCCTGGCGACGCCGATGTCGATCATGGTCGCGACCGGCCGCGGCGCGGCCATGGGCGTGTTGATCCGCAAGGCCGAGGCGCTCGAGGTGCTCGCGCGCGTCGATACGGTCGTGGTCGACAAGACCGGCACGCTCACCGAGGGTAAGCCCCGGCTCGCCGCGATCTCGACCGTCTCGGGCACCACCGAGGAGGTCGCGCTCGGGCTCGCCGCGGCGCTCGAGCGCAGCAGCGAGCACCCGCTCGCGGGCGCGATCCTCGAGGCCGTGAAGCAGCGCGGGATCGCGATCCCGCCGGCGAGTCAGTTCTCGTCGGTCCCCGGCGCCGGCGTGCGCGGCACCGTCGGCGGCAAGCAGGTCGCGCTCGGCAATGCGGGCTTCATCGGCGGCGCGGGAGAGCTCGCCGCCACCGCCGAGCAGCACGCCGGCCAGACCGTCATCTATCTCGCGGTCGACGGCGTCGCGATCGCGGCGATCGGCGTCGCGGATCCGATCAAGGCGACCACGGCGGAGGCGATCCGCGCGCTCCACGCCGAGGGCCTGCGGCTCGTGATGCTGACCGGTGACAGCAAGACGACCGCGGCGGCCGTCGCCGCGACGCTCGGTATCGACGACGTGATCGCCGAGGTCCAACCCGATGCCAAGCGAGGCGCGATCGAGCGGCTCCGCCGTGAGGGTAGGGTGGTCGCGATGGCGGGCGACGGCGTGAATGACGCGCCCGCGCTCGCGACCGCGGACGTCGGCATCGCGATGGGGACCGGCACCGATGTCGCGATCCAGAGCGCCGGCATCACGCTGGTGGGCGGTGACCTGCGCGGGCTCGTCCGCGCGCGCCGGCTCGGTCGAGCGACCCTCCGCAATATCCGCCAGAACCTCGCATTCGCGTTCGCCTACAACACGTTGGGCATCCCGATCGCGGCGGGCGTGCTGTATCCGGTGTTCGGGTGGTTGTTGAGCCCGATGATCGCGAGCGCCGCGATGAGCCTGAGCTCCGTGTCGGTGATCACGAACGCGCTGCGGTTGCGTCGAATCGAGACATAGCACCCGGTTCGGGTCCAGAACGTGTCATGGTCCCGGGATGTCGGGCTCGGTCCTGGTCGTCGACGACGATGACGATGCGGCGCAGCTGATGAGCGAAGGGCTGCGCAAGCGCGGGATCTCCGCGCGCGCGGTGGCGTCGGGCGCGGCCGCGCTCGAGTACCTGCGCGACAACCCGTGCGACGTCGTCGTCACCGACATCGACATGGCCGGCATGACGGGCATCGAGCTGTGCGACCAGCTGAAGCTGGCGAACCGCGACGTGCTCGCGATCGTCGTGACCGGCAGCTCGGAGTTGCCGACCGCGGTCGCCGCGATCCGCGCGGGCGCGTTCGATTTTGTCACCAAGCCGCTCAAGGTCGACGCGCTGTCGATCGCGGTGGCGCGCGCGCTCGAACACCTCGGGCTCCGGCGCGAGCTCCAGCGCTTGCGCGAGCACGCCGCGGAGCCCGGCCCGAGTGGGATCGCGGGGACGAGCGCGGCGATCCGGCAGACCATCGACATGATCGATCGGGTCGCCGAGTCGGACGTCACGGTGCTGATCACCGGCGAGTCGGGCACCGGCAAGGAGCTGGTCGCGAGGGCGCTGCACGACCAATCGTCGCGCCGGGCCCAACCGTTCGTCGCGATCAACTGCGCGGCGATGCCGGCGCCGCTGCTCGAGAGCGAATTGTTCGGGCACGTGCGCGGCGCGTTCACCGACGCGAAGGAGGCGCGCCACGGCCTGTTCGTGCAGGCGAAGGGCGGCACGGTGTTCCTCGACGAGATCGGCGAGATGCCGGCCGAGATGCAGGTCAAGTTGCTGCGCGTGCTCCAGGAGCGCACCGTGCGCCCGGTCGGCGGTGATACCGAGCTCCCGGTCAAGGCGCGCGTGATCACGGCGACGAACCGCAACCTCGAGCACGAGGTCGAGGACAAGCGATTTCGCGAGGACCTGTACTACCGGATCAACGTGGTCCCGATCCCGGTGCCGCCACTCCGCGAGCGCCAGGACGACATCCTCATGCTCGCGCAGCTGTTCCTGACGCGAATCGCGAAGCGGATGAACAAGCAGGTGCGCGGGATCTCGGAAGCGGCGGCCCGCCGGCTGCTCGACTACGACTGGCCCGGCAACGTGCGCGAGCTCGAGAACTGCATGGAGCGCGCGGTCGCGATCTGCCGGCTCGACGAGATCACGATCGAGGACCTGCCGGCCACCCTCGTCGACGTGCTGCCGGAGGGGGCGATGATGACGGCGCTATCTCCAGACGAGCTGATCACGATCGACGAGATGACCCGGCGCTACGTGCGCAAGGTGCTCGCGCTGGTGAACGGCAACAAGACCCACGCCGCGAAGGTGCTGGGCATCGATCGCCGGTCGCTGTACCGGCGACTCGGCGGCGGCGACGCCGAGAAGTGAGCTAGGCCGGTTCGAGCGCGAGCAGCGGATCGCCGGCGTTGACGTCGGCACCGTCGGCGACGAGGAGCTCGGCGACGCGCGCGCGAGCCCCGCTATACGTGATGCGGTTGAACGTCTTCATGACCTCGAGCAGGCACACCGTCGCGCCGGGTGCGAGCTCCGCGCCCGCGATCACGAACGGCGGCTTGTCGGGGGACGATCGGCCGTAGTAGCGACCGCTGGTCGGCGCGCGAAACACCAGGCCGGCGATGGCGTGCGCGGTCTCGGCGACCTCCTCGGTCACGGCGATCGCACCACCCGCCACCACGCGGAACAGCACGTCGCCATAGCCGACCGCGCGGCGGGCCTCCCCACCGGCGATCACTCCGCGCTGCAAGCCCGGCTCGGCGACGAGCTGGACCAGGCCGCGGATGTGCGGCGCGATCACCGCGAGCCTGCGTCCGAGCACCTCGAGCTCGCCGATCGGATCGCCGGGAGCGACGAGGTGATCGGCGGCGACGGTGCGGCGAAACCAACCCGGCTGTGGAGCGCGCAGCTCGTCGCCGTGCACCAGCGCGGTGACCGTCGCGGTCATCGGACCAGCACTCCGAGGTCGTGCATCGACCAGATCCGGGGGTTCTTGATCCGCCGCGAGCCGGTGTTCTGGTACGTCATCTCGACGAGCACGGCGAGGTACGCCCGGAGCTCGCCGAGCTCGACGATCTCGTCGGTATCGAGCTGGCGCGCGGCCACGAACGGATCCATGTCGCGCTCGATCCGCGCCTCGGTCTCGCGCATCCCACGCTCGATCTTCGCGCGCTCGGCGGGGTCGGTGGCCTGGATCTGAAAGTCGTCGTCGAGCTTGGTGTTGTACGCCGCGATCGCGAGCGTGCGGCCCTCCATCACCGAGAGCCGCGCGTAGCTCGTGGAGAGCTGCACGATCGGATCGTAGGGCAGGCCGGCCATCGCGTAGTAGCCGGCACCGCTCGCCTTGCGCAGCAGGACCGTGAACATCGGCGTCGTGTTCGTCGAGTTCGTGTAGATCAGCGAGCTGCCATACGCGAGCAGGCCGTGCGCCTCGGCTTCCTTGCCGATGTCGAACCCCGAGATGTCCTGGAGCCAGACCAGCGGGATGCCATCGTCGTTACAGGCCCGCGAGAACGCGCTGATCTTCGCGATGCCGGCGCGATACAGGATCCCCGACGGGCGCTGGCGGCCGGGATGTTCGGGATCGCCGACCAGGCCCTGGCGGTTGATCACGAAGCCGGCGTACAGCCCACCGATCCGGCCGACGCCGCAGATCATCTCCTCGCCGACGCCGGACATGACCTCCCAGAACAGCGATTGATCGCAGAGCCGAGCGAGCACCTGGTGTGCGTCGTACGCCTCGCGGTGGTCGCTCGGGAGCAGTGCGCCGAGCTCGGCCGTCGCGAAGCGAGGATCGATCCCGCCGGTCGGCGCAGGTCCGCCCGGCTCCACGTTCGGCGGACCGAGGTCGCCACGGTAGAAGTCGGCGCCGCTCGATGGCAGGCGTGCGACATCGCGGCGGATGCACGCGAGCAGGGTGTCGTCATCGGGAACGCGGACATCGGCGCACCCCGACTGCGCCACGTGGACCTCGGGGCCGCCGATGTCGAGCGAGGTCATCTTCTGCGACTTCGCGCCTTTGATCAGCGCGGCGCCGGCGATCACCATGTACGCCTGCTCGGTCATGTACACGCGATCGGAGATGATCGGCATGTAGCCGCCGCCGGCGATGCAATCGCCGAACACACCGGCGATCTGCGGCACGCCGGCGGCCGAGAGCAGCGAGTTCATCTTGAAGATGTGGCCCGCGCCGGTCGCGCCCGGGAAGCTCTTCGATTGCTCGGGCAGGAACAGGCCGCTGCAGTCGACGAGGTAGACCGTCGGCACGCGCAGGCGCAGCGCCATCGTCTGCGCGCGCTGGATCTTCTCGGGCGTGCGTGGCCACCAGGCGCCCGAGGCCACGGTGTTGTCGTTCGCGATCACCATGCACCAGCGGCCCTCGATCCGCGCGAACGCGGTGACCACGCCAGCGCCGGGCGACTTCTGATCGCCGGGGAAGGTCTCGCCGTAGTTGACAAACGTGCCGACCTCGAACAGGCGCGTGCCCGGGTCGAGGAGCCGCGCGAGTCGCTCGCGCGCGGTGAGCTTGCCCTTCTTGTGAACGCGCTCGATATAGGCCGCGCCCCAGCCCTCGTGAACCTCGTCGCGGCGGGCGCGCAGCCGATCCTCGAGCACCGCGAGCGCGGCGCGTTGATCGGCCGCGGTGCGATCGTCTACGAGCGAAGCGAGCGCGTCACCGACGGGAACCAGCGGCACGAACGACATGACGCCGCAACGTACCGTATTCCGTGCGCGAGGGCCGGCGCCCGTGTGCGTTTGTGCTCGCCCGAGCGCGATCCGGGCCAAGCTCCGGCGATCGGGTCGAGCGCCGTCGCTCGTCGCGCTCGTCGCTGGTTGTAACGCGAGCGCCACGCGTGCATCCAACCTGCGTGTACGAGCTCGAGCGCACCCAGCTAGTCGCCGCCCCCCGCGGGGAGGTGTTTCCGTTCTTCGCCGATGCCGCGAACCTCGAGCAGATGACGCCCCCGGGGGTCGGGTTCGAGATCTTGACGCCGCGGCCGATCGCGATGCGCCGCGGCGCTCGGATCGACTATCGGATCAAGCTGCATCACATACCGATGACGTGGCACACGTTGATCGAGGCGTACGACCCGGACGAGTCGTTCGTCGACGTCCAGCTCGAGGGCCCGTACAAGGTCTGGCACCACACGCACACGTTCCGTGACGCACCGGGTGGCGGCACCGAGCTCGGTGATCACGTGCGGTACGAGCTGCCGTTCGGCCCGCTCGGCACGCTCGCCCACGCGCTGTTCGTCAAGCGCCAGCTGCGCAGCATCTTCGACTATCGCGCGCGCGTGATGCGCGAGCGGTTCGGGTAGTCCGATCGTCAAGGCGACGTTCACCGCGCTGCCGCTCCATAGCTGCACGACCAGCTCGGTAGGTACCGTGACCGGCACGATCGAGACGACCGGGCAGGGCGTGTTCGACTAAGGCCAGCCCGGGATCGATCGGGTGTCGTAGGACCCCGTCCGGAACGCCTCGCTCGCGAGGATCTGGCGGTGCATCGCGATCGTGGTCGGCACGCCTTCGACTCGAAACGCGCCGAGCGCGGCGATCATCTTCGCGATCGCCGCCTCGCGATCCGGCGCCTTCACGATCAGCTTCGCGAGCAACGAGTCGTAGAACGGCGGCACGACGTAGCCGGCCTCGACGTGGGTGTCGACGCGAATGCCCTCGCCGGCCGGCGGCTGCCACGCGGTGATCGTGCCGGGCGCGGGCGCGAAGTGGTTCGCGGGATCCTCGGCGTTGATCCGGCACTCGATCACGTGACCGCTCGGCACGAGCTCGGCTTGCTGCCACGGCAGCACGGCGCCGGCCGCGACCGCGATCTGCGCCTGCACGAGATCGACGCCGGTGCGCATCTCGCTCACGGTGTGCTCGACCTGGAGGCGGCAGTTCATCTCCATGAACCGCAGGGTGCCGGGCCCGGAGCTCCGATCGAGAAGCATCTCCATCGTGCCCGCGCCGACGTAGCCGATCCTGGCGGCCGCGCGCGCCGCGGTCTCGCACACCGCCACGCGCTGGTCCGCCGTGATCGCGGGGGACGGCGATTCTTCGATCAGCTTCTGGTGATTGCGCTGCACGGTGCAGTCGCGATCGCCGAGATGGACGGCGCGGCCGTAGCGATCCGCGAACACCTGGATCTCGACATGGCGGCCGCCCTCGATCAGCTTCTCGAGGTAGACGCGGTCACCGCCGAACGCCGCGCGCGCCTCGGCCTGGGCCTCGGCAAACGCGGTCTCGACCTCGCCGGCCGCGCGCGCGATCCGCATGCCGCGCCCGCCACCGCCGTTTTCGGCCTTGAACAGCACGGGATAGCCAACCGCATCGGCGACGCGTCGCGCCTCGGCTGCGCCGGCCAACACGCCGTCGCTGCCGGGGATCGTCGGTAGGCCGGAGGCCTTCATCGCCGCCTTCGCCTTGGTCTTGCTGCTCATCAGCGCGGTGACCTGCGGCGGCGGGCCGACGAACGTCACGCCGAACTGCGCGCACAGCGTCGCGAGCAGCGGGTTCTCCGACAAGAACCCCCAGCCGGGATGCAGCGCGGAGCACCGGCTCTGCACCGCGGCCTGGACGACGCGCTCGACGTCGAGATAGCTGTGCGACGCGCGGCCGGGGCCGAGCACGACGTGCTCGCGGTCGCGCACGTACGGCGCTTCGCGATCGGCTTCACTGACCGCGAACACCGGCACGATGCCCAGCGCATCGCAGGCGCGCGCGACCCGGACCGCGACGTCGCCGCGGTTCGCGATGAACAGGCGGTGAAAGGTCACGCGCCGAGCTTCAACATGCACGACTCGGCGTTCGAGACCTCGAACTTGCCGGCCGCCTCCATGTCGACGGACTTCACGACGCCATCCTCGATCACGAACACGCCGCGGCCACACCGCATGCCCATCTGGGCCTTCGTCAGGTCGAGCTCGATGCCGAGCGCCTTCGAGAACAGCGCGCTGCCGTCGGCCAGCATCACGATCTTGCCGAGCGCGTCGTGCTGCTCCGCCCACGCCTTCATCACCCACGCGTCGTTGACCGCCAGGCACGCGACGATGTCGATGCCCTTGGCCTTGAGGGCCGGGAGCTCCTTGATGTAGCCCGGCAGGTGCTTCTGCGAGCACGTCGGCGTGAACGCGCCGGGCAGGGTGAACATCACGACCTTCTTGCCGGCGAACAGCGCCGCCGGATCGACGTCCGCGCCGCCTTCGGGCGTCGCCTGCTTGATGGTGACCGAGGGGATCTTCTGGCCGGCTGCGATCGTCATGGAACGGGGTTACCACAGAGCGTGGCGGCCAGCTCGCATGCGTGGGCAAAACGTTCGCGCTGTTGCCGCAATGCAGAATCCACGACGAGCCAGCCGACCTCGGTGCAGCGCCCGGGCGGGCCCGCGAGCGCGAGCTTGTTCGCGCACGCGGGGTCGAGTGCCGCGACGTGTGCCATCACGATCTGATCGAGCCCGAGTAACGCGCGCCAGCGTGCGCCGTCGAAGATGAACACCGTGGCGATCGGCTTGCCTGCGAGCTCGGCGACCATGCTCGGAAACTCCACCGGCACCGCCCAGCGCGCGCGGATCTGCGCCGGCACGAGGCGGCGATCGCCCGCGTAGTGGCGCCGCGCGGTGACCGCGCCGAGCGGCGCGAGCTCGGCGACCATCGCAGGGACCTGCGCGTCGAACCCCGCGACGTACTCGTTGTAGAGCGCGCGATATGGCGCGACGATGTCGCGACTCCACGTGGTCTCGTCGACGATCCACGACGCGACCTCGCGCTTGCGCGTCGCCTCGTCCGCACCCGCGACCGTGTCGAGATACGCCGCCAGCTCGTCGGGCGTCCCGGTCTTCGCGGGGGGCGGCGCGTCGTGACACGCGACCCCGGCGACGAGGGCGACAAGGGCCCCAAGGGCCCCAAGGGCGCCGAGGACGATGACGGCGGCCTTCACGACGCGACATCGGCGGCGCGCGTCACCTGCGCGCCCGAGAGCAGCTTGACCGCGACCGAGGCCGCCGCCATCCCGAACACCGAGGGCACGAACGCGCTCGAGCCCTCGACCCGGTTGCGATGCGCACAGTCGTTGAGCCCGTTCTCGCCGCCCGGGCACACGCACTGGAAGCCGTCGTGATCGTACGCGAGCTCGTGCGGCTCGATCGGCGGCTCCTCGCTATAGATCGCCGTCACGCCGATCGGCCGCGTGAAGTCGAAGCCGTACTTCTTGCGCAGGTTGTGGCGCAGCGCGCGCGCGAACGGATCGATCTTGGTGGCGCTCAGATCCGCGGTGCGGACCAGCGTCGGATCGAGCCGCGCGGCCGAGCCCATCGCCGAGACGATCCGGATCCGCTCGCGCAGGCACGTCGCGATCAGGTGCATCTTCGCGGTCTGGTTGTCGATCGCGTCGATCACGAGATCGGGCTCGGGCACCAGCAGCCGCGCCGAGGTCTCCGCGCCGTAGAACTCCGCGCGCGTCTCGACCACCGCGTCCGGGTTGATCAGGCGCAACCGCTCCGCCATGACCTCGACCTTGGACCTGCCGAGCGTGCCCTTCATGGCGTGGAGCTGGCGGTTGACGTTGGTCACGCAGATCCGATCGAAGTCGACCAGGATCATGCGGCCGACGCCGGTCCGCACCAGCGCCTCCGCCGCGAACGAGCCGACGCCACCGACCCCGAACACCGTCACGGTCGAGGCCGCCAGCCGCGCGACGCCGTCGTCGCCGAGCAGGCGCGCGGCGCGATCGAAGCGGCGGTGGGTCGGCATGGGGCGTGGTTTAGCACGCGGAACCCGCGGCTCGACTGCGATTCCTGCAGGCGGATTCCGCGCCGATCGCGAGCATGGACGCGGGGGCCGGCGCCGCTAGCTGGACGCGCTCCGCACGCCCCACCGTGACGGTCGATCCCGCGCTCGTGTACCCTAGCCGCTGGTGGCCTTCTGGAAGCGCTGGCAGCAGTGGCTGTCGACGAGTGACCTGGTTCCTGCGCGGTGGTTGCGTGCGGCGCGCGACGCGTTGCTCGGCGAGATGCCCGTGCTCGCCGCGGGGACCGCGCTGTTCGCGATCATCGCGACCGTGCCGGCGCTCGCCGCCGTCGTCGCGATCTATGGCATCGCGGTCGACCCGAACGAGATCGAACGCCACCTCAGGGGCCTCGATGCGGTGATGCCCGCGCAGGTGGTCGAGTTCGTCTCGGGGCAGCTCCAGCGGATGGCGCGCGAGGGCCATGGCGTCCTCGGCTTCCAGATCGCGGGCAGCCTCGTCGCCGCGATGATCTCCGCGCGAAGCTCGGCGCGGTCGTTGATCGTGTCGCTCAACCGCGCGTATCGCCTGCCCGAGCTGCGCTCGGGCGGCAAGAAGCTGGCGATGACGCTCGCGATGGGGGCGGTCACGCTGCTCGGGCTCGTCGTCATGTTCGCGATCCTGGTCGCACTCCCCGCGCTGGTCGCCGCCGTCGGCCTCCGGGGCTATCACCTGGTCCGGATCTTGCGCTGGCCGCTGATGCTCGCGCTCGTGCTCGTCACGCTCGGCGTGATGTATCGCTTCGCGCCGTCGCCCCGGTCACTCCGCACCGTGCGCCGGATCTGGCCGGGCGCGGGGGTCGCGACCGCGCTGCTCGTGGCGGTGTCGTGGGCGCTGTCGGTCTGGGTCGATCACGTCGCGTCGTACGACGCCGTGTACGGCACGTTCGGCAGCTTGATCGTGATGATGTTGTGGTTCTACCTGTCGACGCTCGCGCTCGTGATCGGCGGCTTCATCAACGGCGAGCTCGAACGCGAGGCCGAGGCCGCGGCCGGGGCGCCGGATCGGCCCTTGTATTAAGGGCCTCGCCAGGTACCGGCTCGCCGCGCAGCGCCTGATCGGCAGCACGTTCACGACCCCCGTCGAGGCGGCGCGGTGGATGCTCGCGATCCAGGCCCAGGACTTCCCGGGCGCGAAGTGGGCGCTCGGCCTGCGTGCGCCGGGAACGACGCTCGCCGAGGTCGATGCCGCGCTCGCGGCCGGCTCGATCGTGCGGTCGTGGCCGATGCGCGGCACGCTGCACCTCACGCCGGCCGAGGATCTCGAATGGATGCTCGCGCTGATGGCGCCGCGCGTGCTCGCCGGGCTGACCAAGCGCCAGCGCGAGCTCGAGCTCGACGCGAAGGCGCTCGGCAGGGCTCGCGAGGTCGCCGAGCGCGCGCTCGCGGGCACGCGCCTCGACCGCCCAGCCATGTTCGCCGCGCTCGACAAGGCGAAGCTGAACGCCGATCCGCACCGCGGCTATCACATGCTGTTCTACCTCGCGCAGACCGGCGTGATCTGCATGGGCCCGGACGACTGCTACGTGCTCGTCGCCGAGTGGATCAAGACCTCGCGCGCGCTCGACCGCGAGCAAGCACTCGGCGAGCTCGCGCTGCGTTACTTCCGCTCGCACGGGCCGGCGACGGTCGCGGATCTCCAGCGCTGGGGCAAGCTCACCGCCGGCGACGCCAAGCTCGCGACGCAGCTGGCCGCGCCGGAGCTCGCGAACCACGAGGCGTACTACTTCGACGAGGCGACGCTCGCGATCCGCGCGCCCACCCCGGTGCTCGCGCTGCCGGGCTTCGACGAGCTGATCCTCGGCTACGAGGATCGTACCTGCACGCTCCCGCCGGAGCATGCCGGACGGATCGTGCCAGGTGGCAACGGCATGTTCATCTCGACCGTCGTCGCGAACGGCGCGGTCGTCGGAACGTGGGCGCGCACCCAGAAGCCCAAGCAGGTCGCGATCTCCGCGAAGCCGTTCGCGCCGTGGCCGGCCGCGGTGGCCAACGGGTTCGCGCGGGCGGCCGCGGCGTACGGCGCGTTCGTCGGCAAGGCCGTCACGGTCGCCTAGGCCGGAAAAACAACCGGCCCAGGGAGCATTCCCTGGGCCGGCCAGCCATCCTCGACGCGCGGGCTCACACCCTTGCGCCGAACCGTTGTCGAGCTCGTTGGCTACATCCGCGAGCCGGTGAAGGTCGCGGGCGCGAGCGGGGCCGGCGTCCCGGAGTACTTCATCATGCCTTCCCACTTGCCGGTCTGGAGCGCGTCGATCTTGTAGTCGTGGTTGGTGTCGGTGCCCTTCGCGGTGCCGTCGACATCGAACTCGAGCGCGGTCGCGCTGACCGAGTCGAGCTTCGCGTAGATCGCGTTCGCAGCCGCGGTGAGGCCGGCCGAGCAGGCGGCCTGCATCGCCGACGCGCCCGGGCCGAAGCCGAGGTTCGAGACCAGCGCGTCGTTGATGTACTGGCCGACCGCGGCGCAGTCGATCTGGTCGGCGAGCAGCTCGCCGAGGTTGTTCGCGTTCGCGTCCACCATCGGGATCACGGCGGCGTCGAGGCCGATGTGGATGATGGCGCCGTACGGTAGCGGCAGTGCGTGCTGCGCGATCGTCAGCTTGCCGGTCGAATCGAGCTGGATGCCGATGCCGGGCACGACCACGTTGGCGACGTGGTAGTCGGCGAACGCGAGGTCGAACGCCTGGGTGTCGATCTTGAAGTGCGCGCCGATCGCCGTGCGCGTCCCGCTGTACTGGCCATCGGTCGCGGCCGCCGCGATCTCGAGCGTCTCGTTGAGGCCGAAGTGCTTCGTGATGTCGCCGAAGTCGTTGCCGACCTGCACCATGGTGGTGACGAAGTTGGGCGCCCAGTCCAGCACGCGGTCGTTGAGGTACCCCGACACGAACGGAATCGCACCTTGCAGCAGCGACTTCGCGGTGCCGTTCGGCAGCTGGTTGACGATCTGGTCGAGCACCCAGTGCGTCGGATCATCGGGGCTGTCGGTCGCGTCGATGATGTCGTTGACGACGGTACCGACCGTGCCGGGCACGTTCGTCGCGATGTCGAACTGGCTCTGCATCGCGTACTTGCCGGTCGCGTCGAGCGCCTGCGTGGCCGAGCCGCTGCCGCCGCCGCCACCGTTATCACCGCCGCCGGTATCACCACCGCTGCCGTCGCCGGTGGTACCCGGCTGGTCTGCGGCGCAACCCGTGGCGGCGATGCCGAGGGCGATGAGGGAAGCGAAGCTGAGGTTCTTGAACATCGAGGTCATTGGAGGTCTCCCGGTCGAAGATGGTTGTCGACCCCTTGTGCAGCGTAAATGCCAGGTGGGCACACCGTCGATCCGCGTGAGATCGAGCAGTTGCTGAGGGGTGGCAATTGGTCTGGTCAGGTCACCCGTGTTCGTGGTGTCGCGTGGCCTAGCCTCGCGGCGCGGTGCCTACCAGCCGCAGTCCTGGCCCTGGTTCTGGATCTCGAGCCACTTCTGGAGCGGCGCGAAGTACTCGAGGATCGCGGTCGCGTCCATGTCGCGCTGACCGGTGAGTTGCTCGAGCGCGTCCTGCCACGGCTTCGACGCGCCGAGCGACAGCATCTTCGCGAGCGCCGCGCCGGCATCCTTGTTCTGGTAGATCGAGCACTCGTGGAGCGGTCCGGTGAAGCCGGCCTTCTTGCACAGCGCGCGCTGGAACTGGAACTGGAGGATCTCGGCGAGGAAGTAGCGCATGTAGGGCACGTTCGCCGCGACGTGGTACTTCGCGCCCGGGTCGAAGTCGGTCGCGGCGCGCGCGGTCGGCGGCACCATGCCCTGGTACTGCTTCGTGAGATCCCACCAGTGCTGGTTGTACTGGTCGGGCTTGACCGAGCCGTCGAACACGTCCCAGCGCCACTTGTCGACCTTGATGCCGAACGGCAGGAACGCGACCTTCTCGAGCGCGACCCTCATCTGCTGGTTGATCGTCGCCTTGTCGTCGTGCTCGACCTTGGCGAGCAGGCCCTTGTCGTGAAGGTACGCCGGGGTCATCGAGAGCTGGATCGTGTCGCCGATCGCCTCGTGGAAGCCGTCGTTCGCGCCGGCCTGATAGAGGATCGGGAGCTGATAGTAGTGCTGGAAGTAGAAGTCGTGACCCAGCTCGTGATGGATCACCCACAGATCCTCCTGGTTCAAGTTGATACACATCTTGATCCGGAGGTCGTCGTTGTACTGGACGTCCCACGCCGACGCGTGGCACACGACGTCCTTACCCCTCGGCTTGCTGAACATCGACCGCTCCCAGAACGTCTGTGGTAACGGGTCCATGCCGAGCGACGTGTAGAACGCCTCGCCCATCTTCACCATCTTGATCGGGTCGTAGCTCCGGGCGAGCACGGGGGTGACGTCGATCGGCGCGACGCCCTTGTACGGCTCGAGCTCGGGATAGAGGTACTCCCAGCTCTGCGACCACATGTTGCCGAACAGGTGCGCCGGGATCGGGCCGGTTTTCGGCACGACCTTGTCGCCATACATCGCGTTGAGCTTGCGGCGCGCGTAGCAGTGCAGCTGCGTGTACAGCGGCTTGACCTGGTTCCACAGCCGATCGACCTCGGGCGCGAACTGGTCGGCCGGCATGTCGTAGCCGGATCGCCACAGCTCGGCGACGTCCTTGAAGCCGATCGCCTTGGCGCCCTCGTTCGCGAGGTCGACGTACTTCACGAACCGATCGCGCTCGGCGTGGCCGACAGCGTCGTGCCAGGTCTTCCACGTCTTCAACAGCTCGTCGGGCTTGCGGTTGTGCTGGAGCTGCTTCGAGTAGAAGTCGACATCCTCGCAGCTCTGCTTGCCACCGGAGCTCGTGCACACGCCCTTGCCGTAGATCGACGTCATCTCGGCGGCGGTCTGCGCGAGCTCGGCGGCTCGCTTCGGATCGTCGGGAGACGGTGCGGCCTGGAACGCGAGCAGCAGCAGCTGGCGCCTGGTATCCGGATCGAGCTTGTCGAGGATCGGATCGAACTTGCGCGCATCCTTCACCATCCCGGTGATCGCGACGCTCGCGACCTCGGCCGCCTTCGCGGTCGCGGTCTCGTGCTCCTTGGTGATGTCGGTCTCGTTCGCCCACTCGGCGAGCGAGGCGTCGACCAGCAGCTTGCGCAGCTTCGGATCGGCGTCCTTGACGAACTGCTTGGCCTCCGCGATCAGCGCGTCGTGCTTCGCCTGGTCGGGCGCGACGGTCGGTTGCGGCGGGGGGCCGGGCGGGGGCTCCTTGGCTTTCTTGGAGCAGGCGGCCGCGGCGAGGACGAGGACCAAAAGCGTGGTGCGCACGCCCGGACCATAGACCTAGCTCCGCGCCCAGATCCACGGCACGGTCCAACCGACCCGAGGTGGTACGCGCGGGGTCGCGCCCGGTCGCGCTACGGCTCCATGCCGGGCAGCGGCTGGCCGGCGCTGTCGTCGTGCGTCGCGTGCTGTTTCGGCGCGTTCGGTACTTCGACGCCGCGGTCCTCGAGGATCTTCCTCGCGATCGGTTGCTGGGTCGCGTCGAGCAAGGCCCAGGCTTGCTTGATCGCGGCCTTGTCGTTCGCCGCGTGCATCTGGTGCAACTTGGCCGCATCCGAGTTCGTGATCACCGAGGCGCCGGGCGCGTGATTCTGGCGGTCGCGCTTCATGCCTTGCTTCTGCTGCTGCGGCGTCAGCTCTTCTTCCGGCTCCGGCTTCTCGATCTGGCGGAGCTGGACGTCGATGTCCGCGTTCTGCGCCGCGAGACTCGAGTCGATGTCCTTGAGCTTCTGGAGCTGATCGTCGCGCAGGTTGAGGTCACCCGACGAGTCGATCAGATAGCCGACCGGGGTGCCCGAGGCCGGCGGTAGCGGCGGAAGCTCGCCTGCCGCGGGATGCGCCGGCTGGGGATCGCTGTGACAGGCGGCGAGGGCCAGGGCGAGGACGAACACGAACCGCATGGCTACGCGGTAGCACATCTCGCGTGGCCGCGTCAGCGCTTGTACGTGGTCGAGTTGAACCACCACTCGGCCTGGATCCCGAGGAAGTGAACCCACTCGTGCGCGTGGCGCGGGTCGTCGGGCACGTAGAGGTCGAGCGCGCCCTCGTTGAGGTGCGCGGCGCGATACACGAGGCGGAGCTCGGGGCGGTCGTAGCCCGAGGGACCCATCGGCGAGAACACGAGCATCGGTGCGATCTGGACGACCGCGGGATCCTCGGCGCGCAGCGTGATGTTGTTGAGGCCGCGCGGGAACCGCGCCTGGTACGACAGATCGGCGCCGGCGAACAAGCCCCTGCCGAGCTTCGCGAGCGGGCGAACGTCCGCGGCGTACTCCCAGCCGCTGCTCGAGCTGTCCTGGCCGGTCGAGTCGTTGAAGTCGCGCGACAGGAAGCCGAACATGACGTTGCCGAGCGCGTGATCGTAGTTGGCGGAGATCCCGAACGAGAGCTCGTTCGCACGCGACACCGTACGATCGGGGCCCAGCGAGGTCGGCGGCTGGAGCTCGTCGAACGCGGCGAGCCCCTTCGCGTAGCGCATGAACAGATTGACGTGGCGGCGGAACTTCGACTCGACCGGCTGAAAGCCGTAGAGGCTGACCTCGGCGCCGAGCAGGTAGCCGGAGTCGGCGGGCATCGCGGTGAGCGTGCCGTCGTCGTTCTCGAAGTTGCCGGAGCCGAGCTCGTGGAGCTCGCCGTGGACCTTGGTCTTGATCGAGAGGTGGCCGGGACCGCCGTCCTTGATATATGCGGCCGACGCGCTCGCCATGATGCGCTGGCGGTTGAGCTGCAGCACGGTGGTCTCGCCCTGCACGGGGTTCGCGACCTCGATCTGTTGATACTGGAATGGATCGTCGAGGCGATTGACGCCGCCGGCGACCGCGAGCTCGAGGGCGTCGCCGCCGGGCTGCACGCCGAGCGGGTGGTGCCAGAACACGCCGCCACCGACGATGTTCTGATCGTCAAGCGGCCAGTAGTCGAGCAAGTAGATGTCGTCGCCGCGGTACATCCGCGAGCCGCCCCACGCACTGAGCTCGTGCGTGATCTGCGCGTCGAGGTACATGTTGCGCAGCGCCGGGTGCGCGTCGAACTCGCCGGTGTCGTGGAACAGCGTGCCATCGAAGGCGAGCGTGATCACGGGCCGGAGCTTGAGGCCCTGCTCGGTCGTGAAGCCGTAGCTGGACTCGAGCTCGAGGTAGCTGTCCTCGACGATACGCGGGGCGTGCGCGACGATCGCGATCTCCTCGGGCTTGCCGCCGCGCAGGTCGTCACCGGCGCTGACGCGGCCGTACGAGCCGAACCGAAACCCGGTGTCGGGATCGTCGATGATCCGTGGCGCGGATGCGGGAGGCGCCGCAGGCACAGGCGGTGGTTGCACGACCACCGGTGGCGGGACGACGATCTCGACCGGTTGGGGCGCGACCGCCGCGCTCGGCGGCGGCGAGGCTGGCTCGGCCGGCGCGGTCGACGGTGCCGGTGTCATCGGTGTCGTCGGTGTCGTCGGTGTCGTCGGTGTCATCACCGGCTCGGCCGGCTTGTCGGCGGTGGCGGGCTGCGCCCACGCGCGGCTCGCTCCGAGCAAGAGAACAACGGCCAGCCGAGTGCGCATCGCGGCGCGCACACGAGCACGAAGCGTGCCCGGGTCGCAACCTGTCATCTCGACGATCTGCCGCGAACGGCGCGTCGTCACGTTGCCTTCGGCAACGCGGCTACTTCGCCTTCGACTTCGCCTTGTGGTGCGCCTTCTTGTGCCCGGCCTTGTGGGCCCTGTGGGCCTTGTGGGCCCTGCGCGCCTGCTTGTGCTTGTGCTTGTGCTTGACGGCGTGCTTTGCCGGGACGCCCTCGGTCGGCGGGTCCTTCTTGACCGTCTCGAACTTGCTGTCGGCCGGCTTGGGATCCGCCGCCTGTTCGACCGGCATCGGGTCGCCGGCGAACGCCATCCCACCGAGCAGACCGACCACGATCAACGAGCGCACGAGCCCACGCATCATGATGGCATCACTACACGTTTGGGGATCGGCGGGCAAGATCCTGGGACCGTACCGGCCACTCGTGTTGCCGATCGCAACACCGAGGCCGCAGTCGCGGCGCGCCTCGACCTCAAGTATGCGGGAGGTCAGAGGGTCTCGGTGGGGAACCTGCCCCACGGCCCGGCACGATCCTTGATGACCGCCAGCCCCGTGCGCCTCGCGATTGTCGCCACCCTCTTGCTCGCCGGCTGCCCGTCATCGCAGCACCCGGGCGCCGGCGACGATGTCGACGGCGGAGGCATCGGGAGCGACGCCGGTACCGCGTGCCCGCCGGTGCCGACGTGCTCGGAGACGCTCGAGTTCCACGGCAGCGCGACGAGCGTTTCGCTGCGCGGAGACTTCGCGGCCGACGGCTGGACCGCGGGCGTCACGATGACGCCGATCGCCGGCGGCTTCACCGCGACGATCCCGGCGACCAACAAGCAGGTCATCCTCTACAAGTTCGTGGTCGACGGCACCTGGCAGCCCGACGCCGACAACGCGCGCAAGTCGCCGGACGGGGCGGGCGACTTCAACTCGGTGGTGCGCGTCGATTGCGATCACTGCCCGAGCACGCGCACCCCGATGGATTGGCGCGACGGCATCATGTACTTCCTGTTGATCGATCGGTTCGCCGATGGCGACGTCTCGAACGACACGACCGTGCCGGGCGCCGAGTATCCCGGCCAGTACCAGGGCGGCGATCTCGCGGGCATCACGCAGAAGATCGATGCCGGGTACTTCACCGACCTCGGCATCAACGTCATCTGGATCACCTCACCGCTCGACAACACGCACACGAGCTTCCCCGGCTCCGATGGCCACCAGTACTCCGGCTATCACGGCTATTGGCCCAAGGACGAGACGATCATCGACTCGCACTACGGCACCGAGGCCGACCTGAAGACGATGGTCGACCACGCGCACGCGCGCGGCATCCAGGTCCTGCTCGACTACGTGATGAATCACGTCACCACCGACAGCCCGACCTACCTCCAGAACCCCGGCTGGTTCTGGCCGAACGACAACGGCCAGGGCGGCAACTGCGTGTGCGGCCAGGGCTGCCCCGTGTACAACACGGTCTGCTGGTTCGATACGTTCTTGCCGACGTTCAACATGCTGAACGCCGACGCGCGCAAGTGGTCCGTCGATAACGCGGTGATGTGGGCGAAGCGGATCGGCATCGATGGCTTCCGGCTCGACGCGGTCAAGCAAGTCGAGACGGTGTGGTTCACCGACATGCGCGCTCGCGCCAACGGCGAGCTCGCGTGGGATCAACCGTTCTACATGGTCGGCGAGACGTTCGACGGCGATCGCGGTCTGATCAAGTCGTACATCGATCCGGCGACGAAGCTCGACGGCCAGTTCGACTTCCCGTTGCGCGGGCAGGTGCTCGCGACGCTGCTCCACCGCAATGGTCAGATGAGCGACCTCGTCGGGTTCCTCGACTCCAACGATGGCTACTACGGTTCCGGTGCGGTGATGTCGACGTTCCTCGGTAACCACGACGTGCCGCGCGCGATCGAGCACGCACTCGATACGCCGCTGTTCGACCCGTGGGATGGCGGCAAATCGCATGCGTGGAGCAACCAGCCGCTGTTGCCGACCACGTCGAGCCCGTTCCAGCGGCTGGCGGTCGCGTACACGCTGTTGTTCACGATGCCGGGCCTGCCGATGCTGTACTACGGCGACGAGTACGGGATGGCCGGCGCCGGCGATCCCGACAACCGTCACTTCATGCAGTGGGCGAGTTACACCGCCGACCAGACCTGGTTGCACGACCGGCTCGCGGCGCTCGCGAAGATGCGGACCGCACATCCCGCGACTCGCCGGGGCACGCGCACGACGCTGTCGGTAGGCACCGACACGTTCGTCTACAAGATGACCACGTCCGGCGACACCGTGTTCGTCGCGATCAACCGCGGCGACACCGCACAGCCGGCGAACGGCCTGCCGGCCGGCACCTATGACGACCTGCTCGGGGGTGCCGCGGTGACGGCTCCGGCGACGATCCCACCGCGTACCGCGCTCGTCCTCGCGGCCCACTAGCAGCGCGCGCGAGCGCGCACCGCGCGGTCCAGGGACCTTTGCCGTGCGCACTTGTCACGAATAGGCACCTGAAGTCGCGAAGTTCCGACGGCCCGGGCCGTGCACTTCGGGGCTGTCGCCATGTCGACGCGTACCTCGATCGACCGTCCCACGAGGACGGCCACGATCGCGGTGATGGGCAACCTCGCGATCCCCGACGCGAAGGGGTTGTACGACTGCCTCAAGAGCGTGGCGCGGCGGCGCGATGTCCGGACCATCGTCCTCGACCTCGGCAACACCGAACGCATCGACGGCGCGGGCATGGCGGTGGTGTCGCTCGGCCGCACCCTCGCGCAGCGTGCCGGCAAGCGACTCGAGGTCGCGAACGTGGATGCGCAGCACCGGCAGGCGCTCGAGCTCAACGCGATCGCGCCCGTCGTGAACGACGTGAAGGACGCACCGCCGACGTGGCTGGAGGTGCTCGGCACCCACATGATCGGGTTCTACGATGGCGTGCTCGCGTCGGTGAAGCTGTTCGGCGACGCATTCTCGCAGCTTGGCCACGTGATCACCGGCAAGAAGAAGCTGCCGAAGGGCGCGACCAGCCGGTTCATCGTCACGATGGGCATCGATGCGCTGCCGATCGTGTGCATGCTGTCGGCGCTGCTCGGCGCGACGCTCGCGTTCCAGGGCATCGTGCTCCTCAAGCGGTTCGGCGCTGGCATGTTCGTCGCCGACATGACGGGCCTCGCGGTGGTCCGCGAGTTCGCGCCGATGATGACGGCGATCGTGCTGACCGGCCGCAATGGTGCCGCGATCGCCGCCGAGCTCGGGACGATGCGCGTCCGCGGCGAGCTCGACGCGCTCGACGCGATGGGGATCTCGTCGTCGCGCTTCCTGTTGCTGCCGCGCCTGCTCGCGCTCTCGTTCGTGCAGCCGGCGCTGACGTTGATCGCGATGTTCGTCGGGATCGCGGGCGCGTTGATCGTCGCGCGGTTGTCGCTCGATCTGCCGGCGAGCATCTTCTGGGCGCGCATCGTCGGTCGCGTCGACATGATGGACTTCATCCACGGCCTCGCGAAGTCGTTCGTGTTCGCCCAGATCATCGGCTTCACCGGGTGCTACCTCGGGATGCGCACCACGGCCGATCCGAGCTCGGTCGGCGCCGCGACCACGCGGGCCGTCGTGGTCGGCATCTTCTTGATCATCCTGGTCGATGCGATCGCCGCCACGATCGGCTCGCTCGGAGGACCATCGTGAAGCTCGACTCGATGCTGACGTGTCGCAAGCTAGCGGTCGGTTACGAGGAAGGAAAGCCGGTGCTCACCGACATCGATCTCGAGGTCCACCGTGGCGAGATCGTCGCGCTCCTCGGTGGCTCCGGCAGCGGCAAATCGACGCTGTTGCGCACGATCACGGGTCTGCAGCCGCCGCTCGCCGGGGGGGTCACCCTGCTCGGCGAGGATATGTACACGCTCGATGACGACGGCCGCCGCGCACTGCTGCGCCGAACCGGCATGGCGTTCCAGCAGGACGCGCTGTTCGGGGCGTTGACGATCCAGGACAACGTCGCGTTGCCGGTGCGCGAGCTCACGAAGCTGCCCGAGCCGATCATCTGCGAGATGGCGCGGATGCGGCTCGCGCTGGTCGGGCTCGCCGGGCTCGAACATCGCGTGCCGGGCATGCTGTCGGGCGGGCAACGCAAGCGCGCCGCGCTCGCACGCGCTTCGATCCTCGATCCCGAGATCATCTTCTGCGACGAGCCGTCGGCGGGGCTCGATCCCGTCGTTGCCGCCGAGCTCGATGCCACACTACTGCGGTTCCGCGATGTCCTCGGCATCACGATCGTGATCGTCAGCCACGAGCTCGAGAGCATCCGCGCCCTCGCGGACCGCGCGATCATGTTCGGCCAAGGCAAGATGCTCGCGAGCGGCACGCTCCCCGAGCTCGAACAGTCCCAGAACGAAGAGGTCTATCACTACTTCCACGCGAGGTCGGCATGAGCGAAAAAAACAAAGCGGTGAAGGTCGGCGTGTTCACGTTCGTCGTCGGGCTCTTGCTCGCGATCGTGTTGTTCACGTTCGGCGGGATCCGGCTGTGGAAGCACCAGCACCGCTACTTCGTCGAGCTCCAGGATTCGGTGATGGGGCTCTCGCAAGGTGCCGCCGTGACCTTCAACGGGATCCGCGTCGGCAACGTGCACTCGATCGCGCTCGATCGCCAGGATCCGTCGCGGGTCCGCATCGCGATCGAAGTCGAGGATGGGACGCCGGTGCGCGCGGATACCAAGGCGCTGCTGGCCTCTACCGGGCTCACCGGGCTCAAGACGATCGACCTGCAGGGCGGCGCGCCGACCTCGCCGGTAGTGCCGCCCGATTCGGTGATTCCGGCAGGGACCTCCGGGCTCGCCAAGATCCAGCAGCAAGCCGAGGTCGTCGCCGACGAGTCCGCGAAGATGATCGTGCGCGCCCGCCAGATCCTCGAAGATACCGACAAGATCGTGACCGACCTCCAGCGCGTCACGGACCCACAGGCGCTCGGCGCGATCGTCGACTCGACGAAGCAGACCGCCGCGAACCTCGCGAAGGCCTCGGCGACGATCGACGTGATGATCGCCGAGAACCGCGCAGCGCTCAAGACCGGCATCGGCTCGGTCGCGAAGGCGACCGATAATGCGAGCCAGGTCGCGACCGAGATGCGCAACCTGATCCGGGCGAATCAAGGGACGATCTCGGCGACGCTCTCGGATCTGCGCCAGGCCGCGCGCACGTTCAAGGACCTCGCGCGCGAGGTTCGCGAGAAGCCCTCGCGTCTGATGTTCTCGACCGCGCCCCAGGAGAGGAAGCTGCCATGAGGTTCATACTCGCTGCCCCGCTCGCCCTCGCCCTCGCCGCATGCGGTGGTTCGACACCGCAGGTCCGCTACTACCAGCTCGCCGCTCACGACCCGGGCGGTCTGGCCACGAAGCCGACCGGCGACAAGGTACTGGTCGTCGAGCCGCTCACGTCCGACGGCGCGTACGACGACGAGCGCATCGTCTATCGCAACAATCCCTACCGGCTCGATTACTACAACTACCACCGCTGGGTGGCGACGCCCGGCGTGCTGGTCGGCGGTTATCTCCAGAAGGCGCTCGGCCGTACCGGAGACTTCAAGGCAGTGTTGCGCGATCAGACGCCGGACGCCTCGTTCGTGCTCGGCGGCCGGATCACGGCGATCGAAGAGGTCGATCGCGATCCCAAGCACTGGGTCGGCCGGATCGCGCTCGAGTTGACGCTCACCGATCCGAACACCGGCGAGATCGTGTGGGCCCAACCGTTCGAGGAGACCGAGCCACTGCTGACGCAGAACCCCGAAGGCCTCGCGCGCGCGATCTCCACCGCGCTCGATCGGATCGCGAAGCGCGCCGGACCCGAGATCGTCGCGCACGCCGCAGCGAGGCAGGCGAGCAAGTAGCACCCCTGCGGCGTGCCCTGCACGATCATGGCAACGAGCTAGCCCGGCGACGACGATGCTCGGCGCGCGAGGGGGATCACATGCAGCTGTGACACGTCGTCGGCAGCGACGAGCAGCCGGGCCCGATCCGGCAGATCGGCGCCGTACACGTCACCGTGCTCCCGCACGCCTGCGTGCCCGTACACTTGACGTCGCACGCGCACGACGCGTTGCACGAGACCGCCTTGCACGACTGCACGCCGCTGCACTCGACGTCGCACGCGCCGGTCCCGCACTGCACGTTCTGGCACGAGTTCTTGCCGGTGCACTCGACCTTGCAGTTGGTCGTGCCCGTGCACACGACGCCGTTGCGGCACGAGTTATCGGTGTCGCACTTGACGTCACACGAGTAGCCGGCCGGGCACGTCACGGTCTGGCTGCAATCGGTGCCGGTGCAATCGACCACGCACGTCTTCTGGCTGACGCTGCAGCTGGTGCACTGCGCGGGACAGCCGTTGCTGCCGTTGCCATCGCCGGGCCGACCATCCCCCGGCGCGACCGGCGAATCGACCTGCCCGGTGCCCGAGACCACGCAGAAGCCATCGACGCAGTCGCGGCCGGTGTTGCAATCTGCGGTCTTGGTGCACGCGAAGTCCCCACTCTTGTGGGTGATCGAACACCCCTGGGCGAGCGCGAACACCACGGCCATCTGGAGCGCAACGGCGAGGGCGAGCTTCACGGCAGACCTCCGTAGGTGAATGCGATCCCGACCCCGTGGTCGACGAGCGTCGGCGTGATCCGCGCCTGCGAGGACGCGTGTGCCTTGCGATCCTTGTAGAAGAAGTAGCCGCTGATGCCCCCGACGACGAGGCCGCCGATGAAGGTCAGGTTGCCGAGGCCGGAGTACGCGTCGCCCTTGGACTCGAGGTTCTTGAGGTTCGTGAAGTCGGCCGGCGTGCGGGTCGGTGCGTTGTCGATGTCGGACTGTACCGAGCCGGCCTCGGCCCACAGGATCACGGACAGCACGACGAGGCCTCCGCCGATCGCGAGGCCGGTGACGGCGTGGCTGCTGTGCGGCTGATCGAGTGGGACCACGCCGTTCGGTGCGCCGCCAGGAGGTGGCACGGTCGTCGAGGCGGGCGCGTTGCCGAAGGCTCCGACCGGTGCACCGGCTCGTGCCGGCGGCGGCACCGTCGTCGAGCTCGTCACGACCGGCGGCGGCGGTGGCGGCGGCGGCGGTGGCTGCGGCGTTGCGGGGTTCGCGACCACGGGCGCCACGGGTGGTGACTCCGGCGGCGTGGCCGTGACGCCAAACATCGGCCCGATCTCGGCGGCGATCTTCGTGCCGAGCGATGCTCCACGCGGCACGGTGGTCTGCGCGTCCTTGGTCGCAGCGCCCTTCGGGATGCGATGAACGATGACGCGGAGGTCGCCGCTCGGCATCGCGCTGACGCTCGTCGCCACGAGCTCGTCGACGCCCATCATGCCGAGCACGTCATCGCGGCATTGTGCTTCGCTGCCGCTGCAGCCGACCGCGGCGGCGGCATCGGTGAACGTGATCTCGCCGATCTCGATGTTCCCTTCGAGCGTCTTCGCGAGCTTGGTCACCTGCTGATCGACGTTCGCGCGGGTCGCGGCGTCGGCGTTGCCTTCGGCGCGCAGCACGAGCACGTGGCGCGGCGCCGCGCTCGCGACCGACGCGATGACGAGAACACCGAGCGTGATCAGCCTCATGATCCGAGCCTCTCCATGCGATTGCGGACCTGATTCGAATCGTTGGCGGTGGGCGCGAGCTTCAAGTAGCGATTGTAGGCAGAACGCGCCTGATCCTTGTCGCCCATCTTTTCGAACACGAGCCCGAGGCCGCGCCACGCGGGGGCATAGTTGGGGTTGCTCGCGATCGCGCTGCGCAGCTGCGCGAGTGCGGCGCTGGTCTCGCCGCGCGCGAACAGTTGCACGCCCTGGCGATACGCCGCTTCGGCGCTCGGCTTCGGCGCCGCGGTGGCCGGGTGCTGGGTCGCGAACGGATCCGCGAGGTGGGACGAAGACCGTTCGGCGTGCTTTTCGGGACGCTTGGCGACGTGCTTGTCGGCATGATGGGCCGGCGCGACCGCGACCTGCTCGGGTTGCTTGGGCGTGGCCGGTTCGACCGGCTGGGTCGCGACCGGGGCAGCATCGGGCGGCGCGGGGTTGGTGATCGCCGCATCGTTGACGACGGCCGGGGCGATGGCCGCCACGGTGTTGGACCCGGCGGGATCCGGGGCATTCGAGCCCGACCCGCCGGTCGGATCGCCGGTCGCTTTGCCGTACTCGACCGCGGAGCCATAGGCGATCTCGGCCGAGCCGCTACCGCTGCCCGTCTTCACGGCGAGCGGCGCCTCGGCGGGCTTCGTGCCGCCGAACGCGAACACGACGATCAAGATGATCGCGACCACCGCGAAGCCGCCGCCGAACACGTAGAACAGCAGCCGCTTGTTCGTGCCTGGACGCGTGCTCTCGTCGTCGTCGGCCTCGTACGACTTGATCGCCGGATGCGAATCGGTGCCCCAGCCCCATCCGCCGAGCACCTCGGCGGATTCGCGGCTCGCCTTGGGGAGCGTCACCATGGTCGCCGGATCGGGATGGCTCGGCGCGCGCGTCCGCGGAGCAGGCGTCGGATCGCGCTTCGCAACCGGGGTGACGAGCTGCGCGGTCGCTGGGACCGTGGCGGCCGCCGCCGGGAACCCCAGCACGGTGCCGCTCGACGTGATCTTTGGCAGTACCGGTGCCATCGGCACCGTGCTCGGTGCCGCGGTGATCGACGACGCGGGCATCGGCGCGGCGGTCGCGACGCGCTCGGGTGCCGGCTTCGCGAGCGGCGCGGGCGCGGGCGGCGTGCTCGCGGGCGCGGGCGGCGTGCTCGCGGGCGCGGGTTGAGTCCCCGCACTCGCGAGGGCCGCGGCGAGGTTCGCGCCGGGGCGTGCGGGCGCGAGCGCCGGCGTTTCGGCCTGGGTGGCGAGCGAGCCGGCCGAGGTGGCGATCATGCTCGCGGGCGGCTTGGCCGGGGCTTGGTCGAGGATGCTCGGCCGGTCGATCGGCAGGTTGGCCGGTGGGGCGGTCCCGGTGGCACGCGCGGCCACCGTGATCGGCGGCTGCGTCGCCTTCGCGGCCGGTGGGGCATCGCCGCGCGGGATCACGACCCCGGGCGCCGTCGACGACGGCGGGCCCGGCGGTGGCATCAACATGTCGGCGGGAGTCACCGCGAGCGGCGGTGCCGACAACTTCGGCTCGCGCTTCGGATGGCCGAGCGTCGCCATGTACTCGCGCAGCTTGTCGTCGCTATCGCCATAGCCGGCATCGTCGAGCACCGCCTCGAGCTCGGCGCCCATCACCTTCGCACTCTGGTAGCGGTCGGCGGGATTGCGCGCGAGCGAGCGCATGCAGATCGCGCTGAGCTCGGCCGGAATATTCGCGTTGAGCGTCGCCGGTGGGTCGACGATCTGGCCGCGGACGGCCGCCTCGATCGCGGCCTGGTCACCGCCCTCGAACAACGGTTGGTGGGTCAGGGCTTCCCACATCACGACGCCGAGCGACCACACGTCACTGCGGCGATCGCCCTCGCCACCGCCGAGCTGTTCCGGTGCGGCGTACGCGAGCGCGGCCGGCTCCGCGAGCCCGAGCCTGACCGCGCCGGTCGCGGTCTCGATCGAGATGCCGGCCGGCGTGACCGGGCCGACCGCCTTGCCGGGGCCCGCCTTGTGCTGAGCCTCGTGCACTTGCTCGGCGATCTTGAGGATCACGCGTGCGGTGCTGAGCTCGTCGAGCCTCCGTGAGGTGCCACCGGCGTCGAGGACGGTGCGCAGGGTCTCCGTAACAGCCACGGGCACATCCTAACGTAGCGCCGGCCAGCGTGCCCCTGTTCGGAACATGCACAGCATGGTTCTGTTGCCTTCCGCAACATGCGGCCCGGACAACCCCGGGATGTGATCAGTAACATGTTGATCCGCCGGAGCTGTTCGGGGCACGAATCGTGCTCTCGATGCGGCTCTCGATGACGATCCGAACGTTCACGCTCCTCGTGGCCCTCGCGGCGCTGGTCGCGTGCGGCGGCGCTTCGGATCTCGAGCATCCGGCGGACCTGCCGCACCAGAAGAACGACACGATCGATTGGCGCGACCAGGTGATCTACCAGATCATGGTCGACCGCTTCGCCGACGGCGATCCGAACAACAACATGAACGTCGAGCCGTCGGTGCCCGGCAAGTTCCATGGCGGTGATTGGCAAGGCGTGATCGATCATCTCGATTACCTGCATGATCTCGGCGTCACCGCGCTGTGGATCTCCCCGGTCGTCAAGAACGTCGAGGAGGACGCCGGCTTCGACAGCTACCACGGCTACTGGACCCAGGACTTCTTGCGCCCGAACGCGCACTTCGGCGACCTCGAGAAGCTGCGCGAGCTGGTCGATGCCGCGCACGCCAAGGGCATGCTCGTGATCCTCGACGTGGTCACGAACCACATGGGCCAGCTGTTCTATTACGACATCAACGGCAACGGTCAGCCCGACGACACGATCAGCGGCGGCGGGTTCTCGCACTCGTGCCTGCAGATCTGCGCGCAGCACCCCGAGCAGTGCTCGCCCGACGAGCTCACGTACTGCGCGGACGGCAAGGACTATCTCGAGCGCATCATCGAGTGGGATCCCGACTACGACCCGCGCGGCGTCCAGGGCTGGACCTCGCTCGGCTTCTCGGGGCCCGCCGATATCCGGTTCCCGAACTGGCCCGCCGACAACCGGACCAAGCCGCCGCGCCCGCCCGCGTGGTTCGGCTGGCCCGACGACAAGGCGTGGTTCGACGACCCGAGCTGGTATCACCGCAAGGGCCGCGTCTACGTGTGGTGGCACGAGGCCGACTACACCAACGACTTCGTGCGCGAGCAGGAGACCACCGGCGACTTCCCGGGCGGCCTCAAGGATCTCAACACCGAGAACGACGACGTCAAGCAGGCGCTGATCAAGTCGTTCCAGTACTGGATCGATGTCGCCGACTTCGATGGCTTTCGGGTCGACACCGTCAAGCACATCGATCGCCCCGAGATCGATGTCGACAAGCGCGGGTTCTGGGGCGACTTCACCGACGGCATGCGCGCCGAGGCCAAGAAGCTCGGCAAGCAGAACTTCTTCATCTTCGGCGAGGCCTTCGACGGCAACGACCAGCTGATCGGCTCGTACACGATGGGCGGCAAGGACGAGCAGGGCGCGTTCGGCCGGTTCGACTCGGTGTTCTACTTCTCGCAGAAGTACGAGGGCATCGACAACGTGTTCGGCAACAACCTGCCGACCAAGAACCTCGAGTGTCTCTACGACGCGCGCATGGGCAAGCCCGATCCTTCCGGCTGGTGCGCGGCGAACGGCTATCCCGCCGGCCCCGACTTCGGCGCCACGCCGCACGCGCAGCCCGCCGACGGTGGCATCGGCCTCGCGCCGAACCAGGTGCTGGTCAACTTCCTCGATAACCACGATCTGCCGCGCTTCATGTTCGAGAAGACCGACTGGGGCCAGCTGCGGGCCGCGTTGATGTACCTGTTCACGTGGGACGGCATCCCGTGCGTCTACTACGGCACCGAGCAAGGCTTCGCCGGCGGCGTCGATCCGAAGAACCGCGAGGACATGTTCGGCGGCAACCCGACGCTCGGCTACGCCCCGTTCGCCACCGATCAGGACCAGTTTAAGCTCGTCCAGGGCCTGATCCAGATGCGCAAGGATCACGCCGCGCTCCGCCGCGGCACGGTCACGCCGGTGTGGTCGACGACCGCGACCGGGCCGCGCCGCGACGCCGGGATCTTCGCGTTCGAGCGGGTCTCGCCCGACGAGACCGCGCTCGTCGTGTTGAACGCCGGTGATCAGGCCAGCGAGTCGTGCGCGCCCGCGAGCGAAGGCGGCGCGTGCTTGCACACGACGCTCCCCGCCGGCTCGACGCTCAAGGACGTCATGTTTGGCACCGACGGCCAGACGTTCACGGTCCAGGCCGACGGCACGATCGACGTGACCGTTCCCGCGCGCTCGGGCCGCGTCCTCGTCAAGCAGTAGCGCGGCCGCGCAACTCGAGTAGCCAGCCCCGGCAACCGGGCCGCGTGCGTGTTGCGTTCGGCAGCGTGAGGCGTGCTCCCGTTCGGCCAACTCCCCGATCGCACTGCCCCCTCGGCTGGCACGCACCCTGCGATCGCTGGTGCTCGCATGCGCCTCGCCTTGTTCGCCCTGGTCGCCCTGGTCGCTGTGTTCGCCGGTTGTGTCGCTGCGCCGGCGTATGACTCGACGTCACAGGCGCCGCTCGTCGGCGTGAACGGCAGCCAGGATCAAGCCGATCACGGGTGCAATGTCGTGCTGCGCGGCCTCCAGCGTTCGGGCAACGGCACCGGCGGTTACGCGACCAACGGCGACAGCTGGATCTGGACCGGCGCGATCGAGATCTCGAACGCCGCCGCGACCGAAGGCCTCACGCCGGCCGCGCTCTATCAAGCCGGCTCGGATCCGAGCTGGCACGAGGTCGCGACGGTGCCGTCGAGCCAACCCGCCACGCCCGGCTACACGCGCTTCGACGTGGCGCTCGATCAAGGCCTGCCCGGGCCCGGCATGAGCAGCACCGCGATCACGAGCGCCAAGATCCAGGTCGTGCCGCTGCTTCACCTCGCGCAGGGCGGCCGGCTGTTCGATCACAACCGGAACCCCGGCGCCACCGCGAACTACGTCATGACGTATCCCGACCTCGCGGTCGGCCCGGATGCGACGGTGTGCGCGCCCGAGGTCGGCCCGACCCACGCGAACTTCGTGTTCGACGCCGACTTCACGCAGCACCGCGACGGCGTGTTCGCGCCCGGCGGCGAGGTCTCGATCGTCTACGCGACCTCTCGCCTCGCGCTGTGCGAGGCGACGCAGGGCGGCTTGCCACAGTACGACATCACCGCCTGGGTGAAGTTCCTGCCGGGGAACCAGCTCACCGCGGTCAGCGTGCGCGACGGCGCGCCGGCGATCGCGGTCCCGACCGACGCGCGCCAGGCCGAGGTCTGGTTCGAGACCACGAGCGTGTACGGCTGTCACGCGTTCGATTCCAACTTTGGGAGCAACTACACGTTCGACGCGATGCTCGCGCCGCAGTGGATCGGCAACGGCACGACGCTGCTCACCCGCGACGACTCCGCACCATGCGGCGGAGGCCCGGTGACGAGCGGCTTCACGTACGACACCTGGGTCCGCCAGCGCGCGACGATCACCAACACCTGCGTCGAGGTCTATCAGCCCGGCATGACCGATCACGACGATCCGGACCTGTGGCAGAAGCTCGATGCCGAGCTCCACGTCCAGACCGCGCCGCAGACCTGGCAGGTGTTCCCGATCGGGTTCGAGAGTCGGGTCGGCAACAACGCACGGTTCGCGTTCGACTGGCGCGGCGTCGATCCGTTCCGCGCGCACAATTGCCCGCAGACCGCGGTGGCGCCGACCACGGACGGCATGTACGTCCAGACCCAGCTCGCGTACTACGTGACCGTCAACGGCGGCGAGTACCGCCCGGCGCCCGGCGCTGCCTTCGCCGGGACGTTCGTCGACTACCCGAACGACGCGTGGCGCGCCGCGAACTGCAACTGACGGCGCTCGTGTAGCATCCCAGCCGCTGTGCCCGACGTGCTGCGTCTGATCCTGCGTCTGGTCGGCGCGCGCTCGCTCAACAGCCTCGGTCGCGCGATGATCAACACGGTCGTCGGCTACGAGCTCTACGAGCGCACCGACTCGAAGCTCGTGCTCGCCGCGGTCGGCGCGGTGCTCGTGGTGCCGGTGATCATCCTGTTCGTGCCGGCCGGCGCGCTCGCCGATCGCAGCGATCGCCGCAAGCTCAGCGCCGCCGCCGCGACCGGCACCGGTGCGGTCGGGCTCGGCCTCGCGCTCGCGTCTCACCTCTACGCGCCGGTCCCGGTGTTCCTCGGGCTGTTGCTCGTGCAGGGCTGCATCACCGTGATCCACGCGCCCGCGAGCTCGTCGCTGATCCCGCTCGTGATCCCGCGCGACTCGCTCGTGCGCGCGAACCGGATCAACTCGTCGCTGCAGGAGACCGCCCAGATCGGTGGCCCGGCGCTCGCGGGCCTCGGCCTGATGTTGTTCCCCTACTGGGTGGTCTACGCGGTGGTCGCGATCGCCGGGATCTCCGCCGGCGCCCTGTATCGCTCGTTGCCGCCGCCGCGCGCGATCGCCGTGATGCCCGGCACCGCGAACGCGCGCAAGGACTGGCGCGTCGGGCTGCGCTTCATCTTTCGCTCGCCGCTGCTGTTGCCCGCGCTCACGCTCGACATGTTCGCCGTGCTGTTCGCCGGCGTCACGCAGCTGCTGCCGGTGGTCGCGAAGGACATCCTGTTCGTCGGACCGTTCGGGTTTGGCGTGCTGCGCGCGGCGCAGTCGGTCGGGGCGGTCGCGATGGCCGGGATCGGCAGCCGGCTGCCGGAGTGGAAGCGCCCCGGCCGCGTCCTGCTGATCGTCGTCGCGCTGTTCGGTGTCACGACCGCCGCGTTCGGGTTGTCTCGCTCGTTTCCGTTGTCGGTGATCTTGCTCGTGATCATGGGCGCACTCGACAACATCAGCGTCGTCATCCGGCTCACGCTCGAGCAGATGGTCGTGCCCGATGCGATCCGCGGCCGGGTCAGCGCCGTGCACTACGTGTTCATCGGCATGTCCAACGAGCTCGGCGGCGCCGAGTCCGGCGTCGCCGCGTACCTGGTCGGCACGGTGCCCGCGATCGTCGGCGGTGGGGTCGTCGCGCTCGTCGTCGTCGGTGTGGTCGCCGCGAAGTGGCGCGAGCTCGCGGCGATGCCGCCCCTCGATCAGCTGGAGCCGGCCGCCGAGTGAGTGCTGACTCAGCCGTGAATCCGCGCGGTGATCGGCCGATCGACGAACACCTCGGCCTCGATCGCCGCGAGCTCGCCGCAGCGCGCGCGCCAGCCGGCCGGCGCGACATCGCGCGCCAGCGCCAGGAAGATATCGCGGTGGCGGACCTCGGCGGTCGCGAGGCTCGCGTAGAGATCGGCCGACTTCGCATCCGGGAGGGCGCCGGCGAGCAACGCCAGGCGCTCCGCGCTGCGGCCCTCGATCACCGCGAACACGAGCAACCGATCGAGCAGACGCAGCGGCTCGGGCTTGCGGATGTGATCGCGCAGCGCCACCGCGTAGTCGTCGCCGAAGTCGTACGCGGCGGGCTGCTCGCGGCGCGCCATCAACTGGCTGACCTGCACGACGTGGCGGGTCTCGTCGTGGGCGAGCCGCGCCATCTCGCGCACGAGATCGGTGCGCTCGGGATAGCTGCGGATCAGCGATAGCGCCGACTGCGCGGCCTTGCGCTCGCAGTGCAGGTGATCGGCGTGGACGGCATCGAGGTCGCCGAGCGCGACGCCGAGCCAGCGCGGATCGCTGGGCACGAGCGGTAAGGCAGCTCCGAGTTGTTCGACTGCGAGCGACGACACCGACGTTGATGTACCATCGCGAGCGGTGAAGAAGGAGTCGAAGAAGAGCTTCGCCGCCGCGTGCCTCGCGGGGCTCGAACGCGCGAAGGAGCTGCGCCCCCAGGTCATCGCGGCGGCTGACCGCACGATCGCCGGCACGCTCGCGCTCTACAACGAGCTGTTGATGTGCGCGAGCTCGTCGAACGCGCTGGCGGGCCTGATGTCGGAGGTCCATCCCGAGGAGGCGATCCGCGATGCCGCGCGCGAGTGCGAGCAGGACGTCGCCCGGTTCTATTCGGACCTCGCGCTCGATCGCGAGATGTACGACGCGCTCGCGGCGGTCGAGGTCGGCGAGGCCGATGCCGATACCCGGCGCTTTCACGCCCACACCCTGCGCGACTACCGCCGCGCGGGCGTCGACAAACCGCCGGAGCTGCGCGCTCGACTCAAGCAGATCGATGAAGAGCTGACCAAGCTCGGCCAGACCTTCTCGAAGCACATCTCCGAGGATGTTCGCGCGATCGAGATCACCGATCCGGCGCGGCTCGCGGGCTTGCCGCCGGACTTCATCGCGGCCCACTCGCCCGCTCGTCCCGACAAGGCCGGGGTCATCCGGATCACGACCGACCACCCCGATTACAACCCGTTCATGACGTACGCGGCCGACGACGAGCTCCGCAAGGAGCTCTACATCAAGTTCCGCAGCCGCGGCGATCACGACAACGAACGCGTGCTCCAGGACATCCTCGCGCTGCGCGCCGAGAAGGCCACGCTGCTCGGCTACGCGAACTGGGCCGACTACGTCACCGCCGACAAGATGATCCGCAGCGGTGACGCGGCGGCGGAGTTCATCGCGAAGGTGTGGAAGCTCGCCGCGCCGCGCGCCGAGCAAGACTACACGGAGCTGTTGCGCCAGCTCCGCACGATCGAACCGGCCGCGACCTCGGTCGCCGATTGGCAGAAGACCTGGCTCGAGCACCTCGTCAAGATCTCGCGCTACGAGGTCGACGCGAGCGCGGTCCGCCAGTACTTCCCGTACGAGCGCGTGCTCGCGGGGCTGCTCGAGATCACGTCCGAGATCTTCGATCTGCGCTACGTCGCGGTCGACGGCGACACCGCCGGGGTCTGGCACGACAGCGTGCTCGCGTTCGACGTCGTGCGCGGTCCGGAGAAGCTCGGCCGGATCTATCTCGACATGCACCCGCGCGAGGGCAAGTACAAGCACGCGGCCCAGTTCCCGTTGAAGGACGGCGTGCGCGGCCTGCAGGTCCCCGAGGGCGTGCTGGTCTGCAACTTCCCCGATCCGTCGGTCAACCAGCCGGCGCTGATGGAGCACGACGACGTCGTCACGATGTTCCACGAGTTCGGTCACCTCATGCACCACGTGCTGGGCGGCCACCAGCGCTGGATCACGCAGAGCGGCGTCGCGACCGAGTGGGACTTCGTCGAGGCGCCGTCGCAGATGTTCGAGGAATGGGCATGGAACGCGAGCACGCTCGCGCGGTTCGCGCGCCACCACGAGACCGACGAGGTCATCCCCGCCGAGCTCGTCGCGAAGATGCGGCGCGCCGACAAGTTCGGGCTCGGCACCGCGACCGTCCAGCAGTTATTCTACGCGGCGATCTCGCTCGGCTTCCACCGCGCGGATCCGAGCACGCTCGATCAGCTCGCCGAGGTCCAGCGCTTACAAAAGCACTACACGCCGTTCGCGTACGTGCCGGGGACCAAGTTCCACGCCTCGTTCGGGCACCTCGTCGGCTACTCGGCGATGTACTACACGTACCAGTGGTCGCTCGTGATCGCGAAGGACCTGCTCACGCCGTTCGAGCAGCGCGGCCTGATGGCGAAGGACGTGACGTTCGCGTATCGCGATCGCGTGCTCGTGCCCGGTGGGAGTCGCGATGCCGCGGAGCTTGTCCGCGACTTCCTGGGTCGCGAATACGACTTTCAAGCGTACGAACGCTACCTCGTAGAGTCGGCCTGACAGTCGGATACAATTTGCGACAATCGTAGATCTATCGCGAAGATCGACGACAAAGAAGTGCGGAGAAGAGCTGGCTTGGCGACGCGCGAACCCTCAACGTACTCCGCATGAAGAACTTCATGATCGTGTGCGTTGCCATGTTGTCGATGTCCGCCGTGGGCTGCAAGAAGAAGGGCGGCTCGGCCGAGGCGATGTCCAAGATGACCGAGTTCAAGGACAAGATGTGCGCCTGCAAGGACAGCGCGTGCGCCCAGAAGGTCAGCGACGAGATGACCAAGTGGGGCCAGGAGCAGGCGAAGGACAACAAGGAGCCCTCGAAGATGTCGGACGAGGAGACCAAGAAGTTCACGCAGATCGGCGAGGACATGGGCAAGTGCATGCAGAAGGCGATGGGCGTCGGTGGCGACATGGCCGGCTCGGCAGCGGCGGCGGCTGGCTCGGCGGCCGAAGCGGCTGGCTCGGCGGCGGCGGCGGCTGGCTCGGCGGAGAAGAAGTAATTCTCCTCTGACCAGCCCGGCTGGTCGGAATCGTTAGGAAGGCTCCACGCTCGTGGAGCCTTTCTGCGTTTCGGCATAGAACGTTGCTATGCGGTGCCTCCTCCTGCTCGCGCTGTGTGCGTGCGGTTCCAAAGATGTCGCGCCGATCGCGAGCTCGGGCAGCGGGAGCGCGAAGAGCCCGAAGCTGGGCGACGCGGCGACCGAAGCGCCTTTGCCGGTCGGGCTCGGCAGCGACGGCCTCCCGCTGGTCTGCGGCGATTGGAAGGCCGCGATCGACAAGCTGCAGACCTGCACCGCACTGCCCGAGAACGCGCGTGCGTCGCTGATCGCGGTCTACAACGACGCGTCGACCGGCTGGGGCCAATTACCCGCGGATGCGAAGCGCCGGCTCGTAGCCGTGTGTCGTGCGGGTGCAGATTCGGTGCTGGAGGGCGCGAAAGCGACGTGCGGATGGTAGCGTCCGCCCATGAAGGCGATCCTGTTTTGCTCCGCTCTCGCTCTCGTCGCTTGCAAGAAGGGTAGCTCGGCCTCGAGCTGCACCGACGCGATCAACAAGGGCGTCGACACCATGATGGCCGCCGGCGCCAAGCGCATGGAAGGCGCCCCCGCCGAGATGAAGGCCAAGATGGAGGAGACCGCGGTCAAGCTCAAGGGCGTGATGACGAACCGTTGCACCGAGGACAAGTGGTCCGCGGACGTGGTCGACTGCTACGCCAAGGCCCAGAAGCGCACCGACCTCCGCGACTGCCGCAGCAAGCTGCCGGCGGATCAACAGCAGAAGCTGCAGACCGAAGAGACCCAGGTGATGATGGGCGCCGGCTTCGGCGGGATGCGCCCGCACGGCCAGATGATGGGGAGTGGGGCGATGGGATCGGGCCCGGCCGCCGCGGCACCGGTGGTCCCCGCGGCCACAGGCTCGGCCGTGGCGCCCGCGCCGGCGACCGGCTCCGCGAAGTGATCAGCGCTGCGCGGTCAGATCGCGCGTGATGTTCTTCTGGTGCGCTTCGAGCGTGCCGCCGCCGATCTCGATCAGCTTCGCGTCGCGCCAGAACTGCTCGACGCGATACTCGGTGCAGTAGCCGTAGCCGCCGAGCACCTGCACGGCGGCATCGGCGATCTCCTTCGCGGCGGTCGACGCGAACAGCTTCGCCGCATCGGTCCCGAGCCGGTTGCGCTGGTGGGGCCCGACCGTGGCGGCGACGTTGTACGTGAGCGCGCGCATCGCCTCGAGCTTCGCGTAGCTATCACCGAGGTAGCGCTGGATCTGGCCGTGTTCGGCGAGCGGCCTGCCGAACGTATGGCGCTCGGTCGCGTACTTCACCATCACGTCGACGCACCGCCGCGCGATGCCGATCGACATCGCCGCGAGGCCGAGCCGCTCGATCTCGAGGTTGCGCATCATGTTCGTGATGCCTCCTCCTTCGCTGCCGAGGAGGTTCTCGGCGGGGACGAGGCAGTCCTCGAAGATCAGCTCGCTCATCGAGGACGCGCGCATGCCGAGCTTCGGGATCTTCGCCGATACCGAGAACCCGGCGAACCCGCGCTCGACGACGAACGTGGTGATCCGGTTGTCGAGCTTGGCGTAGACCAGCGCGACCCCGGCCTCGGGGCCGTTCGTGATGAAGGTCTTGCGACCGTTCAACACGTAGCCGTCCCCGCTCGGGGTCTTGCGGGCGGTGGTCTGCATGCCGAGCACGTCGGTGCCGACCGCGGGCTCGGTCATGCCCATGCAGCCGATCACCTCGCCGGTCAGCACCTGCGGCAGGTACGTGCGGCGCTGGTTCGGGCTGGCAGCCCAGTAGAAGTTGTTGACGAACAACAGCGCGTGCGCGAGGTAGCCGAGCGTGAACCCCGGATCGGAGTACGCCAGCTCGTCGTGCACGATCACCGAGGCGAGCGCGTCGAGGTTCGCGCCGCCATCGCCCTCGGGGATCGTGACGCCGATCAGCCCGAGCTTGCCGAGCTCGACCAGCAGCTTGGCGTTGAACGTGCCCGCTTCGTCGTGCTCCATGGCTTGCGGTTCGACCCGCGACGCCGTGAATTGCCGCACCGTCTGGCGGAGTAACTGATGCTCTTCCGTCTCCACCACGCTGCCACCTTACCAAACCACGTCGGTGCGCGGTACGTTTGGGCCAGATGATGCCCGGCGTCGCGCGCTGGTTACAGGAAAAACCGGCCGTTCTGGTCGCGAACCCTACCGCTCAGTCGGGAAAGGCCGCCGACTGGATCCGACACGCGCGCGCATTATTAGACGAGGCCGGCGTGCCCCATCGGTTCGTCGCGACCGAGCCCGACGGCGCGACCGTGATCCGCGTGCGCGAGGCCATCGAGCGCGACGGTGCGCGCCTCGTGATCTACATGGGTGGCGATGGCACGTTCGCGGAGGTCGCGAAGGGGATCCTCGGCTCGGACCATCCCAGCGAGGTCGCGATGGGCATGCTGCCGACCGGGACCGCGAACGATCAGGGCAAGTCGTTCGGGCTTTCGGCCGGCGCAGGTGCGCTCGAGCGCAACGTCGCGGTCGTCGCCGCGGGGCACACGGTGGGCTGCGACGTCGGCACGCTCGTCGTCGAACGCGGCACCAAGGAGCTCCACCGCGATCTGTTCTTCGATTCGTTCTCGGTCGGGCTCGGCGCCGCGAGCCTCGCGACGCGCAACCGCGATCGCCAGCGGGTGCGGCGGATCCCGGGGCTCGGTGCGATCTATCGCGATCAACTGGTCTATGCCGGCGCGATCGCGCAGCGGCTCGCGGAGAGTTACGTCGTCGATACCAAGTTCGATCTCGACGCCATCGTCGATGGCGTGGTGAAGAACTATCCGGGGTTGCTCGACGTGATCGTGAAGAACACCAAGATCTTCGGCGGCGAGTGGATCTTCGATCCGGACTCGGAGTCCGACGATGGCCTGTTCGAGCTGGTCCCGGTCGCGGGCCGGCGCGACTTCTTCGCGAAGCTCTCGGGCGGCCTGCGCCACAGCCCGATCGGCCCGGCCGAGCTCGAGCAGCTCGGCATCGAGACCGAACCCGGGATGTCGGGCTCGCGCATGGAGCTGGTCGTGCGCACCGAGACCAACGCGTTGCCGGCCGCGCAGATCGATGGCGAGGAGATCCCCGCGGGCGAGCGCTACCTGATCGAGGTCGCGACCCGCGCGCTGCGCCTGATCGTGCCGCGCGAGCACGTCGATCCGTCGTTCACGGATCGCAGCGGCCCGGTGCGCTGACCGGGCTGGCTGGGCGCTGAAGATGGCACACATCAGGTTGCAGTGGAGGCTCGGGCCCTCGGCGTGGCGCGTTCAGTTCGCCAGACCTCGCGCAGTTAGCACGTGGCGTGGCGCTTGCTGAACGATTCACGCGCGCGTACGTGCGCGCACTCGCAGATACCCTCATCATCTATCATCGAGTGTGTGCACGTACGCGAGCTTTCTCGGCGCGAGCTTTCTCGGCGCGAGCCTTCTTGGCGCTGCTGATGGCGTGCGGCCATCCCGCCGCGCCGCCGCCACCCGCGCCGCAACCTGGCGCGCCGCTGCCGGTCGAGAACCTCGCGCACACGTGCAGCGAGGCCGGCGTCGGCATCGAGCAGGCGACGCGCAGCCTGCGCTCGCCCGATAGCTCGGTCGGCCAGCAGATGCGCGGCCGCTGCCTCGACGACCACTGGAGCGCGGACGCGATCGAGTGCTTCACGAAGATGCAGGAGGACGACCTCGGCACGTGCGCCGCGAAGCTCACCGAGGACGCGCGCAAGGCGATGTTCGCCGCGCTCGGCGGCACCGACGAGGCCGCGGTCGCGATCGCGAAGCTCCGGCTCGCGGACATGCACGTCGGCGTGCCCGAGTGCGATCAGCTGTTCGCGACCGCGCACGACTTCCTCGGCTGCGAGGCCATCCCACTCGAGGACCGCGCGCAGGCCGGCGCGCAGATCGCGGATTCGTGGAACCTGCCCGACAAGCTCCCGGCGGACGCCCGGGCGCGGATCGCGAAGGTCTGCACCGAATCGCGCGCGGCGCTGGTGCAGCGCGAAGCAGCGGCCGGCTGCCAGTGATTCGGTGGTAGGAGTGGGGGCGCCCTTTACGCCGACGACGTTTCGGACCATCCTCCCCGCAACTACAAGGAGAAGTTCCATGGCTGACGTCTTCATCTACGACGCACTTCGCACCCCGCGTGGCCGCGGCAAGGCCGGCAAGGGCGGGCTCTCGGGCATCCATCCGCAGGAGTTGCTCGCACAGACCCTCAACACGATGGCCGAGCGCCGCAAGCTCGACAAGAACCTCGTCCAGGACGTGCAGATCGGCTGCGTCTCGCAGGTCAGCGAGCAGGGCGCGTGCATCGCGCGCACCGCGCTGATCGCGGCGGACTGGCCCGACGACGTCACCGGCTCGACGGTGAATCGGTTCTGCGGCTCGGGGCTCGAGGCGGTCAACGGCATCGCGGCGAAGATCGGCGCGGGCTACCTCGAGGGTGGCATCGGCGGCGGTGTCGAGTCGATGTCGCGCGTGCCGATGGGCTCGGACGTCCAGTTCCTCGATGCGAACAACGAGAAGCTGCGCAAGCGGCTGTTCATGGTGCCGCAGGGCATCTCGGCGGATCTGATCGCCACGCGCGAAGGGTTCACCCGCCAGGATGTCGACAAGTTCGCGCTCGCGAGCCAGCACAAGGCGGCGCGCGCGATCGAGGAGAAGCGGTTCGCCAACTCGATGTTCGGCGTCAAGGCCGACGACGGCACGCTCGCGCTCGATCGCGACGAGCATCCGCGCGCCGATACCACGCTGGAGTCGCTCGGCGGCCTCAACGCCGCGTTCGAGAAGATGGGCGCGATGAAGGTCGGCTACAACGGCGAGACGCTCGACGAGCTCGCGCTCAAGCGCTACCCGGAGACCAAGGCGATCCATCACGTCCACACCGCCGGTAACAGCTCCGGCATCGTCGACGGCGCGGCCGTGGTGCTGATGGGCTCGGGCGAGTGGGGCAAGCGCGCCGGCCAGAAGCCGCGCGCGAAGATCCGGGCGTTCGCGACCGCGGGTGCGGAGCCGGTGATCATGTTGACGGCGCCGGCGCCGGCATCGCAGCGCGCGCTGAAGCAGGCGGGGATGTCGGTCAAGGACATCGACCTGTGGGAGATCAACGAGGCGTTCGCGACCGTGCCGCTGCAGACCGCGAAGGCGCTCGGCATCGACATGGATCGGATCAACGTCAACGGCGGAGCGATCGCGCTCGGTCACCCGCTCGGCGCGACCGGCGCGATCCTCCTCGGCACGGTGCTCGACGAGCTCGAGCGGAGCAACAAGACGACCGCGGTCGTCACGCTCTGCATCGGCGGCGGTCAAGGCATCGCG